>CAYNCY010000441.1:0-3654 GCA_964395195.1 uncultured Steroidobacteraceae bacterium | reverse complement strand
CGCGCGCACAACGCCTTGAAGAGCGTGTTGACGCCCGCGTCGTTGAACTGGCTCGCGATCGTCGGATAGACCGGCACCTGCTCGTCCGGCACGCGCGCGCGTTCCTGGTGGTTGCGGCGCCACTGCTTGCGCACGTCCCTGAGCGCATCCTCCGCGCCGCGCTTCTCGAACTTGTTGAGCACGATGAAGTCGGCGAAGTCGAGCATGTCGATCTTCTCGAGCTGGCTCGGCGCGCCGTACTCACTCGTCATCACGTAGAGCGACAGATCCGTGAGGTCGACGATCTCGGTGTCGCTCTGGCCGATGCCGGCGGTCTCGACGACGATCAGGTCGAAGCCGGCGTACTTGAGGAGCTGGAGCGTGTCGGCGAGCACGGGGCTCGTCGCGAGGTTCTGCCGCCGGGTCGCGAGCGAGCGCATGAACACGCGATCGCTGTCGAGTGCGTTCATGCGGATGCGATCGCCCAGGAGCGCACCGCCCGTGCGCCGGCGCGTCGGGTCCATCGCGACGACGGCGACGCGCCGCTCGGGGAAGAAGCGCAGGAACCGGCTCAGGAGTTCGTCCGTGAGCGATGACTTGCCCGCCCCGCCCGTGCCCGTGATGCCGATCACCGGCGGCCGGTTCAGGGTCTTCTGGCTCTGCGCGCGCAGCGCCTCGATCGCGGCGCCCTCGTCGCTCTCGAACACCGAGATCGCCTGCGCGAGCCGTTGCTGGTCGGCAGCCTCGAAGGCGCCGGGCGCAAAGCGCGGGCGCGCCGAGGCGCCGACGCGTTTCAGCACGTCCTCGATCATGCCGGTCAGGCCGAGAGCGAGGCCGTCGTTCGGCGTGTAGATCTTCTCGATGCCGTGGCGCTCGAGCATCGCGATTTCATCGGGCGCGATGGTGCCGCCGCCGCCAACGACCACGCGGATGTGCGCGGCGCCGCGCTCCTTCAGCATGTCGACCATGTAGCGGAAGTATTCGTTGTGGCCGCCCTGGTAGGAGCTGACCGCGATGCCGTCGGCGTCCTCCTGGATCGCGGCGCGGACAATCTCGGCAACCGAGCGGTTGTGGCCAAGGTGGACGACCTCGGCTCCCTGGGCCTGCAGGATGCGCCGGATGATGTTGATCGCGGCGTCGTGGCCGTCGAAGAGCGAGGCGGCGCTCACGAACCGCAGTCGCGTCCGGTCAGGCGCGGGCGCCACGTTGAGCGAATCGGGTGAGGAGCTCATGGGGATCGTCCTCGGAGAAGCGGCCCCACCCTTGGCATCGCCGGGCGACGATCGAGGGCGGACTCAATCCCGAAAGTCTAGCAGCGCCACCGGGCTCGCCCCATAACAATCCGGACGTCCGGTTTTACACTGGAAACGCCGGCGGCCGGCCCCATTATTTCCAATGAAGTTCCGGGCTTGCGCCGTGCCTGCCCACCCGGCAGGCGCGCTCTCCGGGGGCGATTTCCGCGCCTGTGACCGGCCACGTTGCACTGCAAAAAGGGTCGGGCGTAGACTCTGCCGCCATCTGAATCAGGGGTCCGCCATGAGTTCCGATTCCATCGTTGTCCTCGCCGCCAAACGGACGCCGATTGGCGCCTTCCAGGGCACGCTGACGGGCAGCACCGCGCCGCACCTCGGCGCCGCCGCGATCAAGGGCGCACTCGCCGCCTCCGGCCTCGCCGCCGAGGCGGTCCAGGAAGTGCTGATGGGATGCGTGCTCCCGGCGGGCCTGGGCCAGGCGCCCGCGCGCCAGGCGGCGATCGCAGCCGGCATCCCGAACGCGGTCCCGACGACGACGGTCAACAAGATGTGCGGCTCCGGCATGAAGGCCGTGATGCTCGCGGCCGATGCGCTTCGCACCGGCGACATCGATTTCGCGGTCGCGGGCGGCCTCGAGTCGATGACGAACTCCCCGTACCTGCTGCCGAAGGCGCGCGCCGGCTACCGCATGGGCCACGGCGAAGTGCTCGATCACATGTTCTACGACGGCCTGCAGAGTCCGTGGGACGGCCAGATGATGGGCGCGTTCGCGGAGAACACCGCGCAGAAGTACGCCCTCACGCGCGAGCAGCAGGATGCGTTCGCAACCGCTTCGGTTGAGAAGAGCCTCAAGGCCATCGAGTCCGGCGCCTTCACCGGCGAGCTCGTGCCCGTCACCGTCAAGGGCCGCAAGGGCGAGACTGTCGTCGACAAGGACGAGACACCCTTCACCTGCGACATCGCAAAGATCCCGACGCTGAAGCCTGCCTTTCGCAAGGACGGCACCGTCACGGCAGCCAGCTCGTCCTCGATCTCCGATGGCGCCGCGGCGCTCGTGCTCGCCCGCTCATCCGCCGCTGCCGCGAAGGGACTGAAGCCGATCGCACGCATCGTCGCCTACACGAGCCACGCGCAGGCACCCGAATGGTTCACGACCGCCCCCGTGGGCGCGATCGAGAAGGTGCTCGCGCGCGCCGGCTGGCGCATCGGCGACATCGATCTCTTCGAGATCAACGAGGCCTTCGCGGCGGTGCCGATGGCGGCGATCCATGACCTCAAGCTCGATCCCGCGCGCGTCAATGTCCACGGCGGCGCGTGCGCGCTCGGTCACCCGATCGGTGCGACCGGCGCACGAATCCTCGTGACGCTGATCGGCGCACTCAAGGCGAAGGGCGGCAAGCGCGGCGTCGCCGCGCTCTGCATCGGCGGCGGCGAAGCGACTGCGGTCGCGCTCGAGCTCCTCTAGGACGCCACCCCGCGGGGCGGCTCGCACCGGGCCGCCTCGAAATCACGCTTCAGAATCTCCGGGTCGCGGCCGACTAGGGTGGATGCGTTGGGGCTACTTTTGCTGCGGCGCACGAATAGGTAAGATATTGATCTCAATAGATTTTACAGGGCGGCGCGGCGCGCTCGAGGGGCCCCGGTGGGCCCGTCGATCGACCGCGCAGCTGCCTAAGGACGCGTAGGAGCACCATGCAGATTAAGGGCAAGACGGTCGTCATCACGGGCGGCGGACGCGGTCTCGGCCGGGCCATGGCGCTCGAATTCGCGACCCGCGGCGGCAACCTCGCGCTCCTCGACTTGAATGCCGCCGATCTCGAAGAGACGCGCCGGCTTTGCGCCGAACACGGCGTCACCGCGCGCATCTACAGCTGCAACGTCACGAGCGAGGACGGCGTCGAGTCGACGATGGACGCGATCGTCCGCGACTTCGGCAGCCTCGACGTCCTCATCAACAATGCCGGCATCATCAAGGACGGCCTGCTGATCAAGGTCAAGGACGGCAAGGTCGTCGGCAAGATGGGTCTGGATCAGTGGAACGCGGTGATCGGCGTCAACCTCACGGGCGTGTTCCTGTGCGCGCGCGAGGCGGCGGCGCGGATGGTCGCGGTCGGCCGGGGCGGCGTCATCATCAACATCTCCTCGATCTCGAAGGACGGCAACGTCGGCCAGACGAACTACACGGCCGCCAAGGCGGGCGTCGCCGCGATGGCGACGACGTGGGCGAAGGAGCTCGCGCGCTACGGCATCCGCGTCGGTGCGATCGCGCCCGGCTTCTGCGCCACCGACATTCTTTCCAGCATGACGCCGGAGACGCTCGCGAAGGTCATCGCGCCCGTGCCGCTGAAGCGCCTCGGCGAGCCGAGCGAGATCGCACACACGGCCGTGTTCATCGTCGAGAACGACTTCTTCACCGGCCGTA
>CAYNCY010000440.1:0-3656 GCA_964395195.1 uncultured Steroidobacteraceae bacterium | reverse complement strand
GTCGCCAAACTGCGCCGTCGCTGAGCCGGCCTCAGCGCGCGAGCAGCACGTACAGCGCGCCCGTCCCGCCGTCGCGCGCGGGCGTCGAGACAAAGGCGAGCACGGCCTCGACCTTCGGCAGCCACCGGTTGACCGCGTGCTTCAGCACCGGTCCCTGCGGACCCGAGCGCAGCCCCTTGCCGTGCACGACGCGCACGCACCCGAGGCGCCGCCGCACGGCCTGCGCGAGGAACTCCCGCAGCGCCGCACGCGCCGCGACCGCGCTCAAGCCGTGCAGGTCGATCTCATCGCCCACCGCGAACTCACCGCGCTTCAGCCGGTCGGTGAGGCGCTTGGGCAGGTGCGCGCGGCGAAAGAGGAGCTCATCGCCCGTCTCGACGTTGAGGTCGCCGGGCGCGAGTTCGAGGCTCTCGGCGAGCACCTGGCGCTCGTCGAGGCGCCGGAACCGGGCGCGCGCGGGTGGCCGCGGGGGCGTGGGCGGCGCGCGCGCGGCGAGCGGCTTCACGTCCTTGACGGCCTCGCGAAAGGCGGCACTCTCTTCGGGCGCCGGATGCTTCGGCGGACGCATGGCGCTCTTCACCAGAGCTGACGGGCTTTTAGTATAGTCACCGCCTCCAGCGCATGAATATCCTGCTCAGCAACGACGATGGCTGGCGCGCCGACGGGCTGCGCGCGCTCGCCCAGGCGCTCCAGGGTGTCGGTTCACTGACGGTGGTCGCTCCCGACCGCAATCGCAGCGGCGCGTCCAATTCGCTCACGCTCGAGGCGCCGCTTCGGGTCGTCGACCGGGAACCGGGCTGGTACGCGATCAACGGCACGCCGACCGACTGCGTGCACCTGGCGATCTCGGGCGTGCTCGAGAGCGAGCAGGAGCTCGTCGTCTCCGGCGTCAACGACGGCGCCAACCTCGGCGATGACGTCCTCTACTCGGGCACCGTCGCCGCGGCGATGGAAGGCCGGTTCCTCGGCGTCCCGAGCATCGCGGTGTCGCTCGTCCACGGCGGTGACCGGCACTTCGCGACCGCTGCGCGCGTGGCGCGGGAACTCGTGCTGCGGCTCCTCAGCGCTCCGCTTCCGCAGGCGACGCTCTTCAACGTCAACGTGCCGGACCTGCCGTACGAGTCGCTCAAGGGCTTTCGCGCGACCCGGCTCGGCGTCCGCCACCGCTCCGAGCGGATCGTGCGCGCGACCGATCCGCGCGGCCGCGCGGTCTACTGGGTGGGGAGCGCGGGCGCGGGCGAGGACGCGGGTCCCGGCACCGACTTCCATGCGGTCGAGCACGGCTTCGTGTCGATCACGCCGCTGCAGATCGACCTCACGCGCCACGGCGCGCTCGCGGATTTGGGCACCTGGCTCGAGAGCGTGCATGGCTGACGCACGGGTCGCCGGCATCGGGATGACCTCCGCGCGCACCCGCGAGCGCCTCGTGCAGCGCCTGATCGAGCAGGGCATCAAGAACGCCCGCGTGCTCGATCGCATCCGCAACGTCCCGCGCCACCTCTTCGTCGACGAGGCGATCGCGAGCCGGGCGTACGAGGACACGGCGCTCCCGATCGGCTTCCAGCAGACGATCTCCCAGCCCTACGTGGTCGCGCGCATGACGGAGGCGCTGCTCGGTCCCTTCGGCACGCTCCACAACGTGCTCGAGATCGGCACCGGCTGCGGCTACCAGACGTCGGTGCTCGCGCCGCTCGTCGGGCGGGTCTCGACGATCGAGCGCATCAAGCCGCTCCTCGATCGCGCGAAACTGAGGCTCAAGGAGCTCGGCATCAAGAACGTGCGGTTTCGGCACGCGGACGGGAGCGCCGGCTGGAAGGCGCACGCACCGTACGACGGCATCGTCGTCGCGGCCGCGCCGCATGCGGTGCCGCAGGCGCTGCTCGAGCAGCTCTCGCCGAACGGCGGGCGCCTCGTGTTGCCGGTCGGTCCCGAGGGCGCGCAGGAGCTCTACCGCATCACGCGGCGCGAGGACGTCTTCATCCGCGACAAGCTGGGCGCGGTCAGCTTCGTGCCGCTCGTCGGCGGTACCGGCTGAGGCTCTGCGCCGTGGCCGTCCTGCGTGCGCGGACGGTGCTTCCGGTCCCTGCACTCGTGCTGTGGTTCGTCGCGCTCGCGGCAACCGCGGGTCTCACGGGCTGTGGCGGCACGCCGCGCTCGCCGGGTCCGGGCTTCTACACCGTGCGCCCGGGCGACACGCTCTACTCGATCAGCTGGCGGCACGGCCTCGACTACCACGAGGTCGCGCGCCTGAACGGCATCGGCAGCGACTACCGCATCGCTGTCGGCCGGGTGCTCAGGCTCCCGGGCGCGGGCGCCGCTCCCGCCGCCGCGCCGGTCGCGCCGGTCGCGCGCGCGCCGCGCCCGGCGCTGCCGGCGCCACTCCCCGTGACGCCGGCGCCGCGGTGGGTGTGGCCCGCCGACGGCGCCGCGGGTGCGACCGTGCGCCAGCCCGCCGGGGGCCTCGGGCTCGAGATCGCCGGTTCCCCGGGCGCCGAGGTGCGCGCGGCGGCGGCGGGGCGTGTCGTCTACACGGGCGCCGGGTTGCGGGGCTACGGCTCGCTCGTCATCATCAAGCACGACGAGGCGTGGCTCACCGCCTACGGCTACAACCGCGACGTCGCGGTGAGCGAGGGCGATGCGGTGCGCTCCGGGCAGCGGATCGCCTCGATGGGCGAGGGACCCGACCGGCGGGCGGCGCTCTACTTCGAGATCCGGCTGAACGGCCGCCCGGTCGATCCCGGCACGCAGCTGCCGAAACGCTGAGCGCGCTCAGGGCGCCGGGCGCGGCAGGATGAGCGCGAGCGCGACCGCGCGATCCTCGGCGACGAGCACGTTGTAGGTGCGACACGCGGCACCGACGTCCATGACCTCGAGGCCGATGCCGGCGGCCCGGGCGCGGGCGAGCACCGTGCGGTCGGGGAAGCGCTGGCGGCTGCCGGTCGCGAGGAGCACCACGCTCGCGCCGAGCGCGAGGACCGGGTCGAGGCTCGCGACGTCGAGCGCCTCGACCGCCGTCACCGGCCAGTCGCTGATCGCGGTGGGGGTGATGAGCGCGCTCGTCGTGAGCGTGCGATCCCGGAGGCGCACTTCGGTATCCGAGTAGCCGACCACGAGGTGCGGTCCAGGGGGCAGGTCGGGAGTCAGCGGCATGCGGATACGATAGCGGATCGATGACGAAAATCTACGCAACGGTGGCGGAGCTTCCGGCCCGGGAGGCACGGGAGCAGGGCGCGGAGCTCGCGAACCTGCCGCGCCTGCCTGCGCTCGAGAAGCTCCTCGCGCGCGGCGAGCACCGGCCCGTGACGCCGGACTGGCGCCGCTGGGCGCTCGGCGTCGCGGGACTCGAGGCGCCGCCCGGCGACCTGCCGCTCGGTCGCTGGCGGGCGGCGGCCGCGGGCCTCGGGCACGACGGCCAAGGCACCTGGCTCGTGGCGACGCCGCTCGGTCTCAGCGCCGGGCTCACGGCCGTGCAGGTCGAGGCGACGAGCGCGCGACTCAGCGCCGCCGCCGCGATCGACCTCGCGGCGCGCTTCAACGCCGAGTGGGGCGAGGAGGCGGCCCTGCACGCGCTCGGGGGTGCGCTCCTGCTTCGGCACTGCGCGCGGCTCGAGGTCGTGACCACCGATCCTGCGCTCCTCGCGGGTCGCGCGCTCGCA
>CAYNCY010000439.1:0-3663 GCA_964395195.1 uncultured Steroidobacteraceae bacterium | reverse complement strand
CGAGTGCAGCCCCGTATCGACGAAGGTGATGCGCCAGTCCTTGATGTCGGTGGCGACGGGCTCGATCTTCTTGCCGCCTTCCGACATCACGAAATCATTCGACATGAATTCGTTGTAGTTCAGGAAGTACTCGCGGATCAGGTCGCCGCGATAGCCCAGGCAGAGCACGAAGTCCTTGTGCCCGTAGTGCGCGTAATAGCGCATCAGGTGCCAGACGATCGGGCGGTAGCCGACATTGACGAGCGGCTTCGGGATGGTGTCCGAGTGCTCCCGGAGCCTCGTGCCCAGTCCGCCGCAGAACAGAACTACTTTCACCTGATGCTCCTTCGATGTCGCGTCAATGTTGCAGGGCCAGGAGCCCGGTCTTCTCGAGGGCGAGCGCCGCCTGCTCTATTAAAGAGTAGTCGAGTCCCGAGCGCGCGGCGATGGACAGCAAATCCTTGCCGCCGTCCGACTGGTTGAGGACCCAGAGCAGGGCCTGCTGGAAGTCGGGGGGCGACTGGCCGCCGACGCTGCCGTAGAGGCCGCGCTTGCCGAGCTTGGGCTCGCCCTTCGGGGACAGGTTGAGGTACCGGCCGTTGCTGTCGAGGGCGCCGAGGATCCGCGCGATCGCCACCACCGACTGGGCCATGAACGGCACGCCGATGAAGTCGAGGTTGTCCGCCGAGGTGTGGTACTCGGGGTAGGTGCCGTTCGGCGAGCGCGTCAGCCGCCCGAGCGGGAGGTCAAAGCCGGGCGAGCAGAACTGCCGCTCGTCGTAGCCGTACGGCTCGAACGGCGTCACGCGGCCTGGCGTCGATGCCTGGGCGAGTACGAGACGACCCGCGCGGTCGACGTCGGCGGTGCCATTCCGGGATTCCTTGTAGGTCAGGCTCCCCGGGTCGCCGAGCAGGCCGAGCACGAGACCATGGCGGATGCGCTTGAGGTTGCCCTCGTTCCGCGAGAGCCACACGAGCGAGCCGATCGTGCCCGGGCCGAACACGAAGCGGTACGAGAACCTGGGACTGGAACGGGAAATCGCCCGCGCGATCAGCGCCGTCAGCGCGAGCCCGGTCAGGTTGTCGTTCGCGAGCGAGGGGTGGCAGCTGTGCGTGTAGATGAGAATCTCATCGCTCGACTCGCCCGTCACGAAGTACTCGCCGTACGTGATGCATCCGGGAGCCAGCGTCGAGTCGATGAACACCTCGTACGGACCCTCGGCGAGCCGCTGACGATCGCTATCGCGCAGGCAGAAGCCCCACGTCTCGCGGTAGTACGAGGTCCGGTACGGGATCCAGTCCGGGTGCTCGGGGATCGAGTGCAGATGCGGCTGCAGCTCCTCGAGCGTCATCGTGCGACGCACCGGCGCCGAGTAGTTCACGACGTGCAGCGAGTGGGCCTTGAAGTCGACGACCGTCCGTCCCTTCGCATCGCGGATCCACGCCTCGCGGATGTTCCACTCAGGCGGCACTTCCCAGTCGAACGCCGGCGTTCCGGAGGGCACCTCGACGCGCTCGAGGTCGATCACCCGGCCAAGGCGGGCGAGCGTCGCACGCACGCCCTCCCCCGTGATGCTGCGGCAGATCGGATAGAGGTCGCGCGCGATCGAGAGCGCCTCCTCCGCGAGCGGCGTCGCGCGCTCGACCGATGAGAATTCACCTAGCAGCATGCGGGCGGCTTCATGGCGCGCGTTCAGGCCGCCGCGAGCGCGGCGCGGTAGCGCCGCTCGTGGGCCAGGCGATCGAATGCGGGATAGTCGCGATCACGGTCGGCGATCACGCTGATCGGCAGCGGCCAGCGGATCCCGAACGCCGGGTCGTGCCACGGCAGCCCGTCGGCGAGCGCCGGCGCGAACACGTCGCTCATCTGGTAGTGGACGACGGTGTCATCGGTGAGCGTCTGGAAGCCGTGCGCGACGCCGGCGGGCATGAACAGCATGTTCGCCGCCTCCATCGTCAGCTCCACGGACATCTTCTGCAGGTAAGTCACCGAATCCGGCCTCAGGTCGACAATCACATCGAGAACGCTGCCCCGCTCGCAGCGCACGAGCTTTGCCTCGCGCGACGGCGGCCACTGAAAATGCATGCCCCGCACGGTGCCCGCGCGGATGTTGCGCGAGATGCTGGCCTGCGGCAGGTGCCCCGGCAGGCCGTGCTGCTCGAACTCATCGGCGCAGAACACGCGGCTGAAATAGCCGCGCGCATCCGGCTTGCGCTCGATGTCGACCAGAAACGATCCGAGGATCGTTCCTGGCGTGAAAATCACCGCTCGCTCCAGAAGAACTCGCCATCGATCTGACCGGTCTCGGTCAGGTAGGCGAGCTGCTTGAGGCGCGTGAAGGCCCGGAAAGTGAACGTGTCCGGCGACATGTGGATTCGCTCGAAGAGCTCGCGCAGCTCCTCCGCGCCCTTCTTCGCCGTCCAGCTGCAGGCGAAGCCCGGGAGCTTCGTTGCGATCTTGTCGAACGAGACGCGGTAGCTGCGGTTGTCCGCGCTCTTCTGGCCGACCGTGACCTCGCAGCCGGGGAACGCGCTCGCGACCGTCTCGGCGAGCTCGCGGACCCGGTAGTTCTCGGTCGTCGCGCCGACGTTGAAGACCTGCCCGTTCACCGCCGCGGCCGGCGCATCGAGCGTTCGGTAGATCGCTTCGCAGATGTCCATGATGTGGACGACCGGACGCCAGGGGCTGCCGTCGCTCGTCATCGCAATTTTCTTGCGCGTCCAGGCGAGTCCGCTCAGGTCGTTGATGACGATGTCGAAACGCATGCGCGGCGAGGCGCCGTAGGCGGTTGCGTTCCTCAAGAACGTGACGCAGAAGTCGGGGCTCGACATCTTCTGCACGTCGCGCTCGACGAGGACCTTGCACTGCGCGTACGCGGTCTGCGGATTCACGGGCGAGGTCTCATCGAGGAAGTCGCCGGTGCCGACGCCGTACACGCTGCAGGACGAGGCGTACACGAAGCGCCTGACGCCGGCAGCGCGCGCCGCCTCGGCGATGCGCACCGAGCCCTGATGGTTGATCTTGAAGGTCACCTCGGGCTTGTTCGCGCCAAGCGGGTCATTGGAGAGCTCGGCCAGGTGCACCACCGCATCGAAGCCCGCGAAATCGCTCGGCTCGACCGTGCGCAGGTCCTTGAACACCGTCCGCGGCGCGAGCGGCATCTGCTTCGGGTCGATGTAGAGGATGCCGTCCCGGTAGTAGCCGGTGTCCAGACCCACCACCTCGATCCCCTTTCCCATCAGATACGGCGCGAGACGTGAGCCGATGTACCCCTCGGTACCGGTAACAAGAACCTTCATAAACCTGGACCCCTTGATAGTCGAAACGGCGATCGGACGACGTCCCGCTCACGCCGCGGGGCGCACCGGCTTCCGTCCAAATGCGTCAATCATGTCGCTTTCACAGCTTATGGCAACCGGCCCGCATTGGATCTGCGGCTCAGTTCTCATCCCTTCCGGCTGCCCCGAAACCCCCTCCGCGGGCAGTCGCCTGAGGCCCCGGAAAGAGGCCCCTGCCCGGGCCGGAGGCCGGCCCCGGCAGGCCGAATGATACCCCGCCGTACCGGCGCGCCCTCGCGGGCGATGAGCCCCTCCGTGAGGCCTAGCGCTGCCGGTCGCCGCCGCCCGCCACACCGCGCAGGACGTTGCGCAGATCCCAGTACGCGGACCGGCCGACCCGCCGCAG
>CAYNCY010000438.1:0-3694 GCA_964395195.1 uncultured Steroidobacteraceae bacterium | reverse complement strand
ATCGCATGACGCGCCAGGCCTTCTGGCACATCATCAAGCGCTACGCGCGCAAGGCTGGCGTCCAGAAGGAACTCTCGCCGCACACGCTGCGGCACGCCTTCGCGACGCACCTCCTCAACCGCGGCGCGGACCTCAGGGTCGTGCAGATGCTGCTCGGCCACAGCGACCTCTCGACGACGCAGATCTACACGCACGTCGCCCGCGAGCGCATGAAAGAGCTGCACGCGGCGCACCACCCGCGCGGCTGAGCGCGCGAGCCGCTCTGCTAGACTTCCGGAACTAACCGCACCGCGCGCGGGTCTCAACGACCTGCCCGCCCGGAGTTCCGCCATGTCCCCTGCGATGTTCCTCCGCCCGACGCGGCTCGCGCGCCTTGCGCTCCTCGGCGTCGCCGCGCTCACGCTCGGGACGCTGGCCTACGCCGATCCAGCCGCCAAGCCCGATCCGCGCGCCGCGATCGCAAAGCGCCTCGAGGTGCCCCTCGACACGATCCGCCCGAGCGCGCTGCCCGGTGTCTTCGAGGTCGCGCGCGGCGCCGAGGTGCTGTACGTCTCGGCCGACGGCAAGTACGCGCTCTCGGGCGATCTCTACGAGACGGGCTCGGGACGGAATTTGAGCGAGAAGCGCCGCATCGAGGCGCGCTCGGTCGCGCTGCGGGGCGTTTCCGATGCGGATGCGATCATCTTCGGGCCCGCGCACCCGCGCTACACGGTGACGGTCTTCACCGACGTCGACTGCCCGTATTGCCGCAAGCTCCACAGCGAGATCGCGGCCTACAACCAGCTCGGCATCCGCGTGAAGTACCTCTTCTTCCCGCGCCAGGGGCCGAACACCGAAAGCTGGCGCAAGGCCGAGCAGGTGTGGTGCGCCACCGACCGGCGCGAGGCGCTGACGCAGGCGAAGCTCGGCGCGACGATCCAGACACGGGCGGGCTGCAAGGAAACGCCGGTCGCGCGGACCTACGAGCTCGGCCAGGAACTCGGCATCCGCGGCACGCCCGGGATCTTCACGGAGGGTGGTGAGTACCTGCCCGGCTACTACTCGCCCGAGAAGCTCGTGCAGCGGCTCAAGGAACTCGACGGCGGCGCGCCGCCCGCCGGCTGAATCACAGGAGCCCCGTCGACGGGGCTAGCGCTCGAGGAGCCCGCGCTTGCCGGGCTTGCCCTTCCACGCATCCGCATCGGCGGGCGCAGGCTTCATCTCGGTGATCACGGGCCACAGCTTTGAGAGCTCGGCGTTGAGCGCGAGGAACTCTTCCTGGCCCTTCGGAATCTCTTCCTCGGAATAGATCGCCTCGACCGGGCATTCGGGCTCGCAGAGGGTGCAGTCAATGCACTCCTCCGGGTCGATGACCAGGAAGTTGGGGCCCTCGTGGAAGCAGTCGACGGGACACACTTCCACGCAGTCCATGTACTTGCACTTGATGCAGGCTTCGGTGACGACGAACGTCATAACGCTCTTCCGCTCTCTGGTACAACCGGGGGTTTTGACGCCGGACGCAGCGTCGCGGCCCCGCCATTCTATACGAGGTGCCTCAAGCCGGCGTCTGCCGGCGCCATGCCGGGCGGTCGAAATCCGTCGTGTGCAGGGCCTCGACGCCGCGCGCGCGGTCCTCGATATAGCGCCTGAGCGCGAACTCGACGCTCGGGAAGGCGATCTCGGACCAGGGAATGTCCTCGGCGCGGTAGAGCGCGACCGCGAGGCTCTCGAGCCCCGCGCCGAAGCTCGGCGTCGCGAGCGTCGCGCGGTACATCACGTGCACCTGGTGGGCGTGCACGACGTTGACGATCGCAAGGAGGCTGCCGATCGTGACCGCGGCGAGTGCTTCCTCGCGCGACTCGCGCGCGGCCGCCTCGGCTAGCGTCTCGCCGTTCTCCATGAAGCCCGCCGGGATCGTCCAGAAGCCGAGCCTGGGCTCGATCGCGCGCTTGCAGAGCAGGATCCTGCCCTCGAACTCGGGCACGCAGCCGACCACCAGCTTCGGGTTCTGGTAGTGGATCGTGTGGCAGGCGGGGCACACGTGCCGGGGGAGGTTGTCGCCCTCGGGGATGCGCACCTCGACGGGGTGACCGCAGTTGCTGCAGTACTTCATGATCGCTACGAAGGGAGTCGGGGCGGGGTGGTGCCGGTGGAGGGACTCGAACCCACACGCCTTGCGGCGGACGATTTTGAGTCGTCTGCGTCTACCAATTCCGCCACACCGGCCGGGGGCGCGATGTTAACACGCGAATTGCGCCCGTCCGCTGCGACGGTCGGGCCCCCTGGCGCATCCTGAAGGTATCGTGAAGCTCATCGACGTCGTCCTTGATCCCGACCTCATCGCGCGCGCCCAAACGGGCGAGCGCGCCGCGCTCGGCGCCTTCTACACCGCCTTTGCGCAGCCCGCCTACACGCTGATCCGCCGGATCGTGCCGGGGCCGGCGGCCGATGACCTCCTGCAGGACGCCTTCATCGATGCCTTCCGCGGGCTGCCCGGTTTTCACGGGACGGCACCGGTCGGTGCGTGGCTGAGAAGCGTCATCGTCCGGCGCTGCTTCATGCACCTGCGCTCGCCCTGGCAACGGAGCCGCGAATTCGTCGGCGACCTCCTCGAGCGCCTCGAGGCGGAGGGCCCGAGCTCGCCGGGACTCGCGCTCGACATGGGGCGCGCGCTCGAGGGGCTGCCGGCGCTTGCGCGCCTCGTCGTGTGGCTGCACGACGTGGAGGGCTACACGCACGAGGAGATCGCCGAGGCGACCGGCAAGACCCCGAGTTTCTCGAAGTCCCAGCTGTCGCGCGCCCACGCGCGGCTCCGGAACTTCCTCGCACCCGAGGGCGCGCGCGAAGCGCCGCCGCCCGCGCCGTGCGAGACCCGCGTTGATTGCGTCCGGAGTACTGCCCCATGAACGAACCCCTCACCGATGAGCGCCTCGCGCGCGGCATCAGCAAGCTCCCGGATCTCGAGCCGCCGGATTCGGCCTGGACCGGCATCGAGGCGCGCCTCGCCGCTCCCCGCGCGCGTCCCGGCCGCGTGGGCTACGGCGCCGCTGCGCTCGCGCTCGTCGCGATCGTCGGCGTGCTGGTGCGCGCGGAGCTGGGTCCCACGGCCGTTCCCGCGGTGTCGACCGCGACGGCGCCTCCGCCCCGGGCTGCCGCGGCCGATGCCTCGCTCGATCGGCGCTCCTCCGATCTCGAGCAGCTGCTCGCGGCACTGCCGCCCCCGAGCGTCGGCCGTGCCAGCACCGGACTCACGACCACGCTCCTCGAGGACGGGATCGCCCAGGTGGATGAGCGTCTGAGCCTCCCGCAGGGCGGTGCGCTCTCCGCCGAGACGACGCGCGCGCTCAAGCGCCAGCGCGTCGTGCTGCTCGACTCGCTCGTCCGCGTCAGATACGCCTCGGCCGTTGCGGCGAGCCTGTAGCGCCGCGCCGACCTCGTTGAATGCTCGTGGAGGATCGCCGATGAAGAACCCAATGCCTGCCCTCGGACTCAGCCTTCTGCTCGGCGTGGCGAGCGCATCCGCCGCCGCGCCCGCGACGACCGATGCACCGGCCGCGGACAGCACCCGCCGCGAGGACACCGCCGCGCTCGAGCGCGAGATCGAGCAGGCGCGCGCGCGGCTCGAACGCGCCGCGAAGGAAGTCGCGGAGCTGACCGCGGGACTGACCGCGCAGCTCGTGCCCGACTCCGAGACCCTCCACCGCGTGATCGGCGG
>CAYNCY010000437.1:0-3750 GCA_964395195.1 uncultured Steroidobacteraceae bacterium | reverse complement strand
GCGACCGTGCGCACGCCGCGCCGTCGTCGGGTACTCGCTCGCCCGTGCATATCCCGAACCGCCGAAGCGCGGCGCGTCGGAGTCGATGAGCGTCACGTAGCTGCCGGGCGCCTCGACGCCGACCCAGTAGTCATCGCGCGGCACGGGGGTCGCGTTGAAGATGCAGACGAGCGGCGCGCCGCCGTCGTGCCGAGTCGCGCGGCGCTCGAACGCGAACACGCTCTGCGCGGCGTTGTCGACCTCGAGCCAGGCGAAGCCCTCGCGGTCGGCGTCGCTGCCGTGCAGCGCCGCGTGCCGCGCGTACAGCCCGTTGAGCTCGGCGTTGAAGTCGCTGAGCGCGCGGTGGCCCGGGTGGTCGAGGAGCGCCCAGTCGAGCTCGGCGCCGTCGCGCCACTCGTGCCACTGGCCGAACTCCGAACCCATGAAGAGGAGTTTCTTGCCCGGATGCGCCGTCATGTACGTGCGCAACAGCCGGTAGTTGGCGCGCTTCTGCCACTCATCGCCCGGCATCTTGTCGAGGAGCGCGCGCTTGCCGTGCACGACCTCGTCGTGCGAGATGGGCAGAAGGAAGCTTTCCGACCACGCGTACACGAACGAAAAGGTCACGAGCCGGTGCTCGTGGCTGCGAAAGAGCGGATCGAGCGAGAAGTACCTCAGCGTGTCGTTCATCCAGCCCATGTTCCACTTGAACGTGAAGCCGAGGCCGCCGTCGCTGACGGGCAGCGTAACGCCCGGGAACGTGGTCGACTCCTCGGCGAGCGTGATGGTGCCGGGCGCGTACTCGCCAATCGCCCAGTTGAGCTGGCGAAGGAACCCGATCGCATCCTGGTTCTCGCGTCCGCCCGCGGCGTTCGGGATCCATTCGCCCGCCGGCCGGTCGTAGTCGAGGTAGAGCATCGACGCGACCGCATCGACGCGCAGCCCGTCGATGTGGAACTCCTCGAGCCAGTAGAGCGCGTTCGCGACGAGGAAGTTGCGGACCTCGTTCCGGCCGAAGTTGAAGACCTTCGTGCCCCAGCCGCGGTGCTCGCCCTGGCGGGGATCGGCGTGCTCGTAGAGGGCGCTGCCGTCGAAGTCGGCGAGACCGTGCTCGTCCTTCGGAAAATGCGCCGGCACCCAGTCCATCAGGACGCCGAGCCCGGCGAGATGGCAGCCGTCGACGAAGCGCCGGAAGTCATCGGGCGTGCCGTAGCGCGCGGTCGGCGCGTAGTAGCCCGCGACCTGGTAGCCCCACGAGCCGTCGAACGGGTGCTCCGCGACCCCCATGAGCTCGATGTGCGTGAAGCCGAGGCGCTGCACGTAGGGAATGAGCTCGCGCGCCGCCTCGTCCCAGGTGAGGAACGGCGGCTCGCGCCCCTCCGGTCGGCGCCACGAGGCGAGGTGCACCTCGTAGGCGTTGATCGCGCGGCGCCGCGGGTTGTCCCGCCCGCGCGACTCGAGCCAGGCGCCGTCGTGCCAGGTGAAGCCCTCGAGCGCGGCGACGATCGAGCAGTTGTCGGGCCGCATCTGCATCGCGAAGGCGTAGGGATCGGACTTGAGGCGCGTGCCTCCGGCGCGGCTTCGGATCTCGTACTTGTAGGCGGTTCCCGGTCCGACCCCCGGCACGAAGAGCTCCCAGACGCCGGTGGTGCCCCGCGCCTGCAGCGCGTGGCGGCGGCCGTCCCAGAGGTTGAAGGCGCCGACGACGCTGACGCGCTCGGCGTTCGGCGCCCAAACCGCGAAGCGGGTGCCCGCGATGCCCTCGAGCGTCGCCGGGTGCGCGCCGAGCTTCGCCCAGATGCGGTAGTGATTGCCCTCGCCGAAGAGGTGCAGGTCGAACTCGGAGAGCTGCGGCGCGAAATAGTAGGGATCGGGCTTGATGATCTCGTGCCCGCTCGCGTAGCGCACGCGCAGCCGGTAGGGCACGAGCGGCCGGCGGTGCCTGAGCTCGCCCTCGAAGAGCCCACCGGCGTGCACGCGCTTGAGCGGGCGCGCGGACGCGACGCTCTCGTCCTCCCAGAAGACCAGGACCTCGGCGGCATCGGGCTCGAGCACCCGCACCCAGGCGAGCGGCGCTTTGCCGGCGCGCGCGGACTCGTGGTAGCCGAGCACCGAGCGCGGCTCGCGGTGCGACGCCTCGACGATCGCGTCCCGGTCCGCTATCGACAGCCTGTTCAGCGCGCTCCCCTTCGCCGCCCGTCGGGATGACGGCCGGCTCCCGGGCGCCAGCATACCCGCGCGCGCCTGGCTCGTCGGCGCAAGGCAGCGGGCGCGGGCCCTTGAGGGGCGCCCGGGCCGCCGGTCAGGACGCGGGCGCGTCGACCTCGAGCGCGGTGACGCGCCGGTAGTTCTTCGGCAGCATCGCGCCGCGCTGGGCACGCTCGCCGCGGTAGTCGGCGAGCTCCTTGAAGTCGAGCGTCATCGTGCGATCGCCGCAGATGACCCTGAGCTTGGCACCGGGCACCACCACGGCGATCGCGACCACGAGTTCCTCGCGGGCCTCGGCCCTGGCGCCCGGAATGTTGAAGAGCTTGTTGCCGCGGCCCCTGGCGAGCTCCGGGAGCTCATCCACCGGGAACACGAGCAGGCGCCCGTCGGCGCCCTCCGCCGCGGCCGCGACCGCGACGAGCGCGCCCGGGGTCGCGGGCACCGCCGCGGCCGGCAGGGCTTTCGCGTTGTCGGGCACGGACAGCACCGCCTTGCCGGCACGGTTGCGCGCGTAGAGCTCTTCCATGCGCACGATGAAGCCGTAGCCGAAGTCGGTCGCGATGACCCAGCGCTCGCCGGGCTCGCCGAGCATGACGCTCGCAAAGGTCGCGCCTTCCGGCGGATCGACCCGACCGGAGAGCGGCTCGCCCTGGCCGCGCGCCGAGGGCAGCGTGTGCGCCGGCAGCGAGTAGGTGCGACCGGTCGAATCGAGGAACACCGCCTGCTCGGTGCTCTTGCCGCGCGCCGCCGCCTGGTAGCCGTCGCCCGCCTTGTAGGAGAGCGCGCGCGGGTCGATGTCGTGTCCCTTGGCCTGGCGGACCCAGCCCGCGGTCGAGAGGACGACCGTCACGGGCTCGGCGACGACGAGCTCGGTCTCGTCGATCGCCTTGGCGGCGTCGCGCTCGACGATCTTGGTGCGGCGCTTGTCGCCGTACTTCTCGGAGTCGGCAAGGAGCTCCTCGCGCATCAGCTTTTTCAAGCGCGCGGGGCTCTTCAGCACTTTTTCGATGTTGTCGCGCTCCTCGGCGAGCTCGGCCTGCTCGCCGCGGATCTTCATCTCCTCGAGCCTCGCGAGGTGACGGAGCTTCGTCTCGAGGATGGCCTCGGCCTGCTCGTCGGAGAGCTTGAATTTCTTGATGAGGACGGGCTTGGGTTCGTCCTCGCGCCTGACGATCCGGATGACCTCGTCGAGGTTCAGGAACGCGATCAGCAGGCCCTCGAGAATGTGCAGCCGCGCGTTCAACTTCCCGAGCCGGTACTCGAGGCGGCGCGTGATCGTGCGCGTGCGGTAGGACAGCCACTCGGTCAGGAGGTCCTTGAGCGCCATCACGCGCGGACGGCCATCGAGCGCGATCACGTTGAGGTTGACGCGGTAGCTGCGCTCAAGATCGGTGGTCGCGAACAGGTGCGCCATCAGCTGCTCGATGTCGACGCGGCTCGACTTGAGCTCGAGCACGATGCGCACCGGATCCTCGTGGTCCGACTCATCGCGCACGTTCTCGACCATCGGCAGCTTCTTGGCGCGGATCTGCTGCGCCACCTGCTCCTGGATCTTCGAGCCCG
>CAYNCY010000436.1:0-3797 GCA_964395195.1 uncultured Steroidobacteraceae bacterium | reverse complement strand
GGTGGCGCCGTTGAGGTTCTGTTTGAAGATCGTCTGTTGTCGGGTGAGCTCATCAAGCCGCTGGGGGAGACCCGAGAATCGGATTTCACCTTGACGTTGCTGTGCCGCAAGGAAGCCATGGACGAGCCGGCGACCCTGGCATTCATCAACTGGCTTCGTCCGGCGGTCGAAGCGCATCGCACGTCGACGCGGCGCCTGATTCAGCAGAAGCCTTTCCGGGCGCGCGCGGAACGAAAATCGGATTCGATGTGATTGTCGGCCGGCGATCGGCCGAAGTCCGTTCGACGCCCGCGTGAAATCGCCGGGGAGCGCCGACAGTGTGGTTCCTCCCGTGCATGGCGTGTCGCGCGCCGTGGCGCTGCGTGGCGAGCGCGGAAGTCGACGCCTCCGCGGCGCCCTATCGTGGCGCGGTGCTCGCTGCGTTCCAACAAGTTGAGGACAGCCTCGCGCTGATGATTCACCATATGGGATTGCGGCGGCGTCGCAGAAGTCGGCAATGGACGCCGCGCGGCGCGCGCTGGCGCTGTCACTCGAGCCCTACAAGCAGGCTGCGGCCGACTACCTCACGGTGGTCAGTTCGCAGGCGACCGCACTGCAGACTCAGCTGGACACGCTCGACCTCGAGACGCTGCAGCTTCGCGCGAGTGTCGCTTTGATGCGCGCGGTCGGTGGCGGCTGGACAGGACCGGAGTCAAACAGCTCCGGTTCCCGAAAGGGCGGCGCGGCGCCAGTCGCCAATACCGTCGCGCCAAGGTCGTGACGGGCTCCCGCAGGGCGGGCTGCGGCACCACGTGCCGCGAGCCTCAAGGCGGTCTAGAACTGAGGCACTGGATGGCGAACCAGTGAGTCGATGACACCCCACAGGAACTGTTCGCCGTGACGGTACTCGGTGAGCATGTTGTCATCCGAGACGATGTCTGCGCCGACGCCTTCCTTTGCGACGAGCGGCCCGGCGGGGTCGAGCTTCGCGCGCGTCAGCGCGTCGACGACGCTGCCCGGAACTACGGGCGAGTCAAGCGAGAATAGCGCCCCGTCTGGCCGGTGAATGGTCGCCAGGCGCGTAAGGTCTGGCGACAGCGGCACGTCTGACGCATAGAGGAAGTTCGCGTACCGATAGGCGTGCGCGAAGACCGCGGCGCCAGTTGCGAGAATGTCGAAAGAGCCCGTCGTATTAAGGGCAACGATTCCGCTGGGATTCAGGTGCGTCTTGAGTTCGCCAAAGTACTCGCGGGAGACCAGGTTGCTTACGTTGGCGCGAAAATGCCACGTGGTGTTCTGGACGATCAAATCGAACTTCATGGCCGGATGGCGCTTGAGCCAACGACGACCGTCGTCGATGTGCAGTCGGAGGCGCTTGTCATCCAGAAGTGGCGCCAGCTCAGGGTATGCGCGGGTCAGCTGGACATAGCCTGGGTTAATCTCGACGACGTCGATGGTCTCTACCGTTGGGAATCCCTCGACGGCCCGGGTCCACGCGCCGGACGACATTCCAACGACGAGCACGTGCTTCGGGTTGGCGTGCAGCACACCCAGAATATAGAGCCGATCAAGGTGATTGCGATTCGAGTCGACATTCGCGACGGCCATTCCGTCGTACATGTTTCCGCCGTAGACGGCGTCGCCACCGAAGTTCGGCGCTGAGTAGATGACGCCGTTCCGGTTCGCTACGTAATGCGTAATCGGCCATCGGGAAAGGTTGGCAAGAATGCCCACATCGTCGGCAGGCAACGGGAATACAAGGTATGCGGCCGCGGCAATTGCCACACCCGTTGCGACGAGGCCTGAGCGTCTACCGCCCTTGGCGGCGCTTAGCGCTGCGAGCGCGAGGCAGACGCCGGAACTGATCGCGAAACAGGCATCGACACTGATTCGATCGAGCGCGATGAATCCCGTCACTAGCGGGCCGAGCGCCGAGCCCATGATATTGCCGAAGTAGATGCGGGACACCGATCGCGCCAGCCGAGGACCACTGCTGTCCGAGCCGAGTTGGTGCACGACGGGGAAGAGCGAACTTTTTATGGCCGCCGAAAGGGCGATGAGCACGGCCTGAAGGCCAAGCAGCTGCGTGCTCGCGAATGCGAAGAACGGAGCTGGCTTCAGGATGAGCGCGTCGAACAGAGCGGCTGTGCAAAGCACCAGCGCGGCAGACGCGTATAGGTTCGTGGACCTCGCGCACAGCCGCTTGCCAAACGCGGCGCCGAGCGCGATACCGAGCAGGTACGACGAGAGAATGAAGGAGAATACCTGCGGCACGTTGCCGTAGGCGTGTCCGAGGATTCGGACCCACAAGATCTCCTGGCTTAAGCTCAGGAACCCCACAAAGAAGGAGAGAATCCAGGGAAAGGTGAACATCATTCTCTCCGCAGCCAGAACCAGACTGCGAAGCCGACAAACGCATTCAGGGCGGCCGCGGCATAGATCGTCTGCGAAAGACCGAAAAAGTAGAACGTGATCAACCCGGTGGTGGCGGCGCCAAAACTCGCCCCAAGAGTATTTACGAAGTAGAGGAGCCCGATTGAAACGCCAACACTCTTATAGGACTTCACGACGTGGGCGACCAGAATCGGCAGCGTCGCTCCCATCATGATTGTGGGGGTGAGCAAGAGGAGGAAGTTGGCGAGTGCAATTGTTGGCAATGTGCCCTGCACGGAGGCGGCGCCAACCGCCGGAATGAGGCTCGGGCTCAGGACACCGAAACCACCAATAGACAGCTCGATGATCGAGAACATCGCCAGCATATGGAGCGGATATCGGTCGGCCAGGTATCCACCGATGAGGGCTCCGATCCCCAATCCGAACATAAACGTCGATACGATGATGGTGACGGATTCGATGTCGGCGCCGAACGCGACAAAGAGCATTCGCTGCCAGCACACCTGATAGACGAGGGACGCGACTCCGGAGATGAAGAACAGGGGCACTAGGCCGACGCGGACGCGCCACACCCCTGGGGACGTCTGCGTCGACTGGACGGCGAGGGGCTCGCGATCCGTGGAAACGGAGGACATGTGGACGCTCGGGATCAGCAGCTGAAGGAGGCACTCTAGGATATTGTTGAGTCGTCGATGAGACGTGGTTCACAGCTTTGTCAGACTCACCGAATCTGCGTTTCGACGTAAAGGGCGCTTTGTGACGTGCGTGTCATCGAAGTGCGGGGTCAAATCGGCGGGTGAGTGGCGACCGAACAATCCCAGGCGACGTAACGGCAGGCTTCTACGGTGCGTGGTCGGCAGACGACCGTCTGCACTGATTGCTTGACCGGGCGACGCTCGGGGTCGTCGTTGTCGTCGCGGTGGTGGCGCCTTTGCCGACTTACGCCGAAGGCTTCCAGTCGGCTAGTTTTGACGTGTGCCCGATCCCTGGATTGAGGGCATTCGTCGGGTCGAGGCTCCGGTAGAAGTCCGCCAGCGCGGGTTTTGCACGGTAGAGGTGGCCGACGTTGTGTTCGGCGGGGTATTCGGCGCCTCGCTCGTCCAAGAGCGCCAGGAGCTTCTGCTCCAGTGCGACCGGATCTTCGCCTTTCCGAACCAGGTAGTCGCGGTGCATGACGTGGCAGAGAAAGTGGCCGTAATAGAGCTTGCGCAGTACGCGCTTCTCGAGGTCCTGTGGAAGCGAGTCCGCCCACTCAGTCTCGTTCCGCCGCAGAGCGACATCGAGCGCGACAATATCCTCGACTTCATCCGGATGGATGGCCCGGTAGCGAACCGCCGCCCCGGCGACGGCGAACCGATGGAGCATGGCCCGGCTCGCCTCGTCGGGTGCGCACTCGAAGAAATCGCCCGACTCCGATGGAAACA
>CAYNCY010000435.1:0-3813 GCA_964395195.1 uncultured Steroidobacteraceae bacterium | reverse complement strand
TCGCCGGCGACGACGGGCGCGGGGGCATCGCCGCCGGTGCCGGCCCTGGGTGCCGCGCGCGTCCCCGCACTCGTCGCGGCACCCGTGGCCGCGAACACGGGAAAGGAGCAGAGCAGCGCAAGGCCCGCCAGCGCGAGCACGCGCCCCGCGGTGCGAAGATCGGACGGATTCATTTTGCGATCAGCTCCTTGAGGCCACCCGAGATCAGCGTCGAGACATCGAGCAGCACGCGCGGCAGGTGCAGTCCCCCGGGCGATGCCATGTAGCGCGGTTCCCACACCGGGTCGAACTTGGCCTTGTAACGCCGCAGGCCCTCGAAGTTGTAGAAGGACTCGCCGTGCCGGAACAGGAATCCGCCCAGGCGGTGCCAGAGCGGCGCGAGCGCCCGGTTCTCGAGGCCCGCGAGCGGCGCCATGCCGAGGTTGAACCACTGGTAGCCCTGTGCGCGCGCCCACAGCATGAGTTCAATGAAGAGGTAGTCCATGGAGCTGCGCGGCGCATCGGGGTGGAAACGCATGAGATCAATCGACAGCTCCTCGAGCGTCGCGGTTCCCCACAGGTTCGCGAACGCGACGATCTCCCCTTCGCTGCGCACCACGGCGACCGGGAACTCGGCGAGGTAGCGCTCGCTGAAGGCACCGAGCGAGAAGCCTTTCTCGGCGGTCGACTTGTCATCGAGCCAGGCGTCGGAGATCTCACGGAGCCGCGGCAGGATCGCGGGCACGCCCGCGGCCGGCACCACCTGGAAGCTCGCCCCGTCGCGCATCGCGCGCTTCCTCGACTGGCGCAGGTCCGCGCGGGCGCTGCCCTCGAGCTGGAAGTCCGCGAGCGGCACCCGCGCCTCCTCGCCGAGCTTAATGAGGGTGAGGCCGAGGTCTATATATAGAGGAAGCGACTCGCCGCTGACCTGGTAGAACACCGTGCGGCCGCCCCTGAGGTCGACGAGTTCGCGAAACGCCCAGACGAGCTCTTCCGCCGCCGCCGCGTCGCCGACCGGATCGCCGAGCGCGACCCAGCTGCGGCCGCTCACCTGGTACATCACGAAGGCATCGCCCTTGGGTGCGAACAAGAGCCGCTTGTCGCCGGCGAGCGCGGCATTCGCGAGGCTCGAGCTCGAGCGCGCGATCGCGAGCCGGGCGCGTTCGAAGTCGACCGCCGCCGGATCGTGCGGCTGCGCGGGCGCGGGCTTCATCAGGTTGATCGCGACGAAGGTCGCGAGCGCGACCACGACCGCGAGCGAGGCGCGCAGCATCCGGGGCGCATCGCCCCTGAGCCCGACGGTCCACCACAGGTCGTTCGAGTACGGCACGTGCCGCTGCGCCAGGATCCCGATCCACACCGACAGCGCCACGATGATCGCGACGCTCGCGATCCAGCCTGGCGTGAAGCGCTGGCTCATGATGGTCGAGGGCCGGTGGAAGGCGCTCCGTCCGAGCCACATCACCAGGATCACGAGGCCGAGGTAGGTCGCCTCCTCGAAGTCGAGGCCCTTCAAGAGCGATGTCACGATGCCGGCGACCAGCAGCCAGAACGTCACGTGGTAGGCCGCAGCGAGGCGCCGGAAGAGCCCGCGCGCCAGGATCAGGAGCCCGACACCGATCACGCTGCCCGCCAGGTGCGAGAGCTCGAGCAGCGGGAGTGGCACGACGTCGAGGAGCCGGCCGATGCGCGCATCGAGGCCGGGGGTCGCGCCGGAGACGAGGAGCACGGCACCGGCGAGGAATACGAGCACGCCGATCAGCTGCGGGGCCACGGGGCGCAGCCACGGCGCGATCACCGCGTCCGCGAAGCCGCCGGCGCGCTTCAGGTGCGGCGTCTGCCGGTAGATCTCGTGCCCTGCGAAGGCGAGCGCCGCAAGCACGAGCGGCCCGAGATAGTAGATGCCGCGGTAGGCGAGCAGCGCGCCGAGCAGCTGCGGCGCGGGGACGTCCGGGAGCGCGAGCGACACGAGCGCCTCGATGACACCGAGGCCGCCCGGGACCTGGCTCACGATGCCGGCGACGATGGCGACCGCATAGAGACCCGCGAACGTCAGGAAGTTGATGCCGGCGCTCGCCGGCAGCAGCACGTAGAGGACGCCGGCCGAGAAGGAGAGGTCGATGACCGAGACCGCGACCTGCGCGAGGGCAAGCGTCGCCCCCGGTGGCCGCAGCGCCCAGGAACCGAGCGTCGCGGGGCGTCGGGCCCGCGCCGCCCAGATCACGTAGGCCGTGACCCACCCGATCAGCAGCGCCCCGACGAGCTTCGACCAGGCGTGCCCGAGATGGAGCACACCGGTACCGGGAGCGGCGACGAGGAGCGCCACTCCCGCGATCACGCTGACGCCGATCGCGGTCGAGAGCGCGCACACGGACACGACGGTCGCGACGTCGACCGTGGTCAGGCCCTGGCTGGAATAGAGCCGGTAGCGGACCGCGGCGCCCGTGAAGGCGGCGAGGCTCAGGTTGTGGCCGAAGGCATAGGCGATGAACGACGTCAGGGCCGTGCGCCGGTAACTGACGGGCTTCTGCACGTACTTGATCGCGACCCAGTCGTACAGGGTCAGCATGAAGTAGCTCGCGGCCGTCAGCCCCACGGCGGCGAGGATGGATGCGCCCGGGATGGCCTTAAGGGCCGCGACCACGTCGCGCAGGTGGTAGGCACCGAGCGCGTGGTGGAGCACCGCCGCGACCACCCCGAAAACGACGATCGAGAGGGCGGGCGCGAGCCAGCGCCGCCACGGGAATGGCTCGGGGGTCTCGGAGCTTGTGGGAGTGGCGTCGTTCATCCGGTTACTATGATCCCATGCCGCGCGCCGGTATCGCAGGGCGGGTTCGGGAACGGGATTTCGGTCGCCCCGGACCCCGGCCGGCGCCGGGGCCGCTGGCCGGCCGCGCGGAACTCACGACGTCCGCCAAGGTCCTCCCCTTCATTACGCGAATCGACACCGATCGTTGAAAAAGAACAGCGCCTCGCTCACCGAAGGTCCGATCGCCCGCACCCTGGCCACCTTCACGCTGCCGATCCTGCTCGGCAACGTGCTGCAGTCGGTCAATGGCTCGGTCAACTCCATCTGGGTCGGCCGATTCCTCGGCGAGGCGGCGCTGAGCGCCACCGCGAACGCCAACTCGATCATGTTCCTCCTGGTCGGCGGGGTGTTCGGCGTGTCGATGGCGGCGACGATCCTGATCGCCCAGTACATCGGCGCCGGCAAACCCGACGAGGCGCGACGCGTGGTCGGAACGAGTGCGACGTTCTTTGCGCTCCTCTCGATCGCGATCTCGCTGGTCGGCTGGGTATTCGCGCCGGAGATGCTCGCCGCGATGCGCACGCCCGCGGAAGCGGCGCCCCTCGCGCTCGCGTACCTGCGGATCATCTTCGTCGCGATCCCGTTCCTCTACCTCTACACCTTCGTCATGGCCGTGATGCGTGGCGCCGGCGACTCGAGCACGCCGTTCAAATTCCTGCTCCTCTCGGTCGGCCTCGACATCGTGCTGAATCCGCTCTTCATCTTCGGTTGGGGTCCGGTGCCGCGCCTCGGTATCGCGGGCTCCGCGCTCGCGACGCTGATCGCGAACGCGGTCAGCCTGGTCGCACTCATCGCATTCCTGTACCGGCGGCAAAATCCGCTCTGCCTCCGGGGCGCGGAGCTTGCCTACCTGCGACTCGATGGCGCGATCGTCGGCACGCTTCTGCGCAAGGGCGTGCCGATCGGTCTGCAGATCATCGTCATCTCCGCGAACGCGCTCGCGCTCATCTCGCTCGTCAACCGCTACGGCACCGACACGACCGCCGCGTACGGCGCGGCCTGGCAACTGTGGAACTACCTGCAGA
>CAYNCY010000434.1:0-3813 GCA_964395195.1 uncultured Steroidobacteraceae bacterium | reverse complement strand
AGCGGATCTCGGGGCGCTGGTGCGCGACGCACCAGTGCATGACGCCGGAGTCGAACCAAACGTCCATGACGTCGGTCGACTTCTCGTAGTCGGCGGCCTCGGCGCCGAGCAACTCCTCGGGCTTGAGGTCGAACCACGCGTCGATGCCGTCCTGCTCGACCCGCGCCGCGACGGCGTCGATCAGCTCGACCGTGCGCGGATGCAGCGCGCCGGTCTCGCGGTGCAGGAAGAACGGAATCGGCACGCCCCACGTGCGCTGGCGCGAGATGCACCAATCCGGGCGGCTCTCGATCATGCTGTAGATCCGGTTCTCGCCCCAGCCGGGCGTGAAGCGGACCTTGCGGATCTCCGCGAGCGCCTGCGCGCGCAGGCCCTCCTTCTCCATGCTGACGAACCACTGCGGCGTGGCGCGGAAGATCACCGGCGTCTTGTGCCGCCAGCAGTGCGGGTAGCTGTGCGGGTACGGGTGGTGCGAGAGGAGCCTATGCGCCTCGCGCACGACCTCGATGATCCGCTCGTTCGCCTGGAACACCTGCAGACCCGCGAAGAGTGGCGTCGCCGGGAGGAAGCGCCCGTCGCCGCCGACCGGGTTGTCGACCGGGAGGCCGTATTTCTGGCCGACGATGAAGTCCTCGAGGCCGTGCCCGGGGGCCGTGTGCACGGCGCCCGTGCCCGCATCGAGCGTGACGTGCTCGCCGAGCACGACCGGCACGAGCCGTTCGTAGAACGGGTGGTGGAGCTGCAGGTGCTCGAGCGAGGCACCCTTGAAGCGGGCGAGGATCTCCGGCGTCCCCGCGGCCGCGCGCTCGGCCATGGCACCGAGGAGCGCCTCGGCCGCGATCACGAGCTCCGGACCTGACGGGCCCGAAAGGCGCGCGAGCACGTAGTCGAACTCCGGGTGCACGCTCACCGCCTGGCTAGCGGGGAGCGTCCAGGGAGTCGTCGTCCAGATCACGACGCTCGCGCCCGCGACGGCGGCGGCGGACTGACCGATCCGCTTCGCGAGGTCGCCGGCATCGACGACGGCGTAGCGAACATCGACGCTCGGGCTCGTACGGTCCTCGTACTCGACCTCCGCTTCGGCGAGCGAGGAGCGGCAGTCGAGGCACCAGTGCACGGGCTTGAAGCCCTTGTAGACGTGGCCGCGCGAGAAGATCACGCCGAAGGCCCGCAGCTGCGCGCCCTCGTAGCCGGGCGCCATCGTGAGGTAGGGCCGATCCCAGTCCGCCATCACGCCGAGGCGGATGAAGTCGGCGCGCTGACCGTCGATCTGCTTGCCGGCGTACTCGCGGCACGCGGCGCGAAAGGCCTTCGCGTCGAGCTTCGCGCCGACGCGGCCGTGGGTCTTCTCGACCTGGTGCTCGATCGGCAGGCCGTGGCAGTCCCAGCCCGGGACGTAGGGCGCATCGTAGCCATCGAGCGTGCGCGACTTGACGACGATGTCCTTCAGGACCTTGTTGACCGCGTGACCCAGGTGAATCGCGCCGTTCGCGTACGGCGGACCGTCGGCGAGGATGTAGGTCGGGCGGCCGAGCGCGGCGACACGCAGCTTCCCGTAGATGTCACGGGTCTTCCAGCTCTCAAGGCGGGCGGGCTCGCGCCGGGCGAGGTCCGCCTTCATCGGGAAGTCGGTCTGGGGGAGATTGACGGTTTGCTTGTAATCCACTTGAACTCTCGGTCAGGCAGCGCGAACGCCTAGGATCTCACGGGCGCGCGCCGCGTCGCGGTGCATTTGCTCAGTCAGGGCCTCGAGCGAGGCGAATCGTTCCTCGTCGCGCAGCTTCGCCACGAATTCGACCGTGAGCCGGCGGCCGTAGAGGTCGCCCGCGAAGTAGAACAGGTGTGCCTCGAGCAGCGGCTCGGTGCCATTGACGGTCGGGCGCGTGCCGAGCGAGGCGACGCCGTCGTAAACCTCGCGGCCGCTGGCGCCGCGCACCTGGACGGCGAAGATGCCGCAGAGCGGGAGCCGCGGCCGGTGCAGGCGCATGTTGGCGGTCGCAAAGCCGAGCGTGCGGCCAAGCCGGGCGCCCGCGATCACGCGTCCGCACAGAACGTAGCGCCGGCCGAGCAGCCGCCCGGCGGTCGGCAGGTCGCCCAGAGCGAGCGCCGCGCGCACGCGTGTGCTCGAGACGCGACCGCCATCCGCTTCGACCGGCGGCACGACGACGACCTCGAAGCCGCCCGCCTTGCCCGCGGCGAGGAGCGTCTCGACGCTGCCCTCGCGGCGACAACCGAAACGAAACCCCTCGCCCACGATGACGTGCCGCGCACCGAGGCCCCGGCGGAGCACGCGCTCGATGAACTCGCCCGGCGCCATCTGCCGCAAGCTCTCGTCGAAGCGCATCACGACCAGTCGCTCGATGCCGAGAGCCGCGAGCGCGAGGCATTTCTCGGTGACGCGCATGAGCCGCGGCGGGGCACCGGCGGGATCGAGGTACTCGCGCGGGTGCGGGTCGAAGGTGAGCACCGCCCGTCGCGCACCGCTCGAGCGCGCGCACTCATCGACCGCGCGCACCAGGGCCTGGTGACCGAGGTGCACTCCGTCGAAGTTGCCGATCGCGACGGCGGCGCCGCGCGGGTCGGTGTCGGGTTGGCTCGGGCCGCGGACGAGTTGCATGGCGGGAAATCGGGGGGCGAAACCCTCGATTATACGGCCCGCAGATCCTGGTACCGGAGTCCGGTGAGCCTGAGAACCGCCGCGTACACGGCAACCCCGCCGAGCACGCAGAACGAGAGCCTGAGGATCTGGTGGAGCCAGGACTGCCCTATCCAGGTGGCCCAGTCCGAGGACGCGAACCAGAGGAACAGCGCCATCGCCCCGTTCGCGAGCGGCATCTGCCGGGTGAGGAGCGCCGTCCAGTGTGGCGTCGGCAGGAAGACGCCCTGGCGCGTGAGGCCACGGTGCAGGAGCCACACGTTGACGTAGGCACCGACGCCCGGGGAGAGCGCGAGGAGCGCGTGCGGCGCCGGGAAGCCGAGGTACCACGCCGGCACCACGACGACGAGGTTGAAGGCCATCGTGACGGCGAGCGCGACCAGGCCGATGCGCACCGGCGTCCGCGTGTCCTGGCGCGCGTAGTAGCCCGGTGCGAGCACCTTGACGAGACTGTAGCCGAGGAGCCCGAACGAGGCGCCCATCAGCGCGTAGCCACCCATGAGCACGTCGCGCGCGACGAAATGCCCGTGACCGTAGATGGTCGCGGTGAGGGGCCCGGCGAGAAGCACGAGGCCGAGGGTCGCGGGCACCGTGACCAGCATCGTGAGCCGCATCGCCCAGTCGAGCGTGCCGCTGAAGCGCGCCGGTGACTTCTCGACGTGGTGCGCCGAGAGGCCGGGCAGGATCACCGTCGCGAGCGCGATCGAGAACACGCCCATCGGAAACTCGACCAGCCGGTCGGCGAAATACATCCACGAGATGCTGCCGGTCATCAGGAAGGACGCGACCCACGAACCGATCAGCAGCGAGATCTGCGCAACGGAGGATCCGAAGATGCCGGGAATCATGAGGCGCGTCACGCGCCTTACGCCCTCCTCCTGGCTTCGCCAGTCGGGCCAGCTGAGGAGCCCGAGTCGCGCGAGTCCGCGGAACTGCGCCACGAGCTGCACGATGCCGGCGACGAAGACACCGACCGCGAGCACGAGGCCGGGCGATGCGAAATGCGGCGCGAGGAACGCGGCAAAGAGGATCATCACGAGGTTCAGCAGCACGGGGTTGAAGGCGGCCGTGCCGAACTTCCCGAAAGCGTTGAGGACACCCGCGCCGAGCGCCGTCAGCGAGATGAAGAAGATGTACGGGAACGTCCAGCGCAGCAT
>CAYNCY010000433.1:0-3817 GCA_964395195.1 uncultured Steroidobacteraceae bacterium | reverse complement strand
GCCTTCTGATGCGCCGTCCCTCCAAGCGCGTGCTGTGGATCCTGGGGGCGGCGTTGGGCCTCCCGCTTGTGCTGGTCGCGATCGTCGTGGCGCTCGCCAACCTGGATGCGGGGCAACGGCTCATCGAGCGGCTGACAGGGCGACTCAGCGACGGGAAGGTCGTCGTCACCGGGCTCTCGGGACATTTTCCGGGCGAGATCCACATCGCTCGCCTCGAGCTTCGCGACTCGGTGGGCGTCTGGCTGACCGCGACCGACATTGCGGTCGACTCCTCCGCTACCGCGCTCGTCTTCCGCCACGTGAAGATCGCGCACCTGTCGGCGGCCAACGTGCTCGTTGCGCGTGCGCCGGTTCCGTCTGCCCCGGGTGCGCACCCGGTCGGCGGCGCCGACTTCGACTGGCGCGTCGACGTCGATGACCTCCTGCTGCCCCGGCTCGCGCTCGGCGCGCCGCTCGCGGGCAGCGACGCGCTTCTCGATATCAAGGGCCGCGTGCACCTGGGTGGTACGGAGACGATCGACACGGTGCTCGTGGCGCGGCGACTCGACGGCCCGGGAACGTACGAACTCTCGGGGCGGCTCGACGCGAAGCGGCTCGATGCGGTGCTTGAAGTGCACGAGCCAGCGGGTGGGCCGCTGCAGAACCTGGCCGGTGTTCCCGGCATCGGCGCGGTGTCGGTGCACCTCAAGGTCGAGGGACCGCGGACGCGCGAGGCGATCGAGCTCGAGGTGGCGGCCGGCGCGCTCAAAGCCTCGGCGCACGGCGCCGTCGACTTCACGGCGGCGCGGGCCGATCTCGAGGTGGCGGCGACGGCGCCCGCAATGAGCTTGCGTCCCGAACTCGCGTGGAGCGGCATCGATCTCAAGGGCAAGTATCACGGCGCGTTCACGGCACCGAACGTCGCAGGGACGCTCACGGCGACAGATGTGCGCGCGGCCGGGCTCTCGTTCCTGGCGCTCAAGGCGGAGGCGAGCGGCGATTCGGGGAAGGCGATTGCAACCGCGACGCTCCGCGGCCTCTCGATCCCGGGGCCCGAGCCCGGGCTCTTTGCAGCGGAACCGATCGAGCTCAAGGTCGATGCGAACTTCGTGAAGCCGGCGTGGCGCGCGGATTACGTCATCGCGCACCCGCTCGCGACGGTGCGCGGGCAGGCGATCCTCGATCCGCAGGAGCCGCGCGCGACGCTGGCCGCCACGGTTCCGGCCATCGACTCGTTCGCGCGGCTTGCGGGACTCGAGCTCTCGGGTCGGGCGGAGGTCACCGGGAATGTCGCGCGGATCCGGGACACGTGGCACGCGCAGTTAAAGGCGACGCTCGCGCGGGCCGGGGGCCCGGGGCTACTCGCGCACCTGCTCGCGGGCTCGGCGACGCTCGAGCTTGCTGGCTCGCGTCGCGGGACCACCGTCGACATCGAGCGCGCGCGCGTCGAGTCGCGCGCCGTGCGGGCGACGCTCGCCGGCAAGAGCGAGGACGGCGCACTCGATCTCACTTGGCAGATGGACCTGCCGCTGCTCGCGGAGGTCTCGCCCGCGCTCGTCGGTTCCGCAGTGGCGCGCGGCCGCATCAAGGGGGTGGCCCAGGATTTCGGCGGAACGGCGAGCGTCAGGCTCGATGCGTCGGTCCACACCTCCGCCCGCGGTGTCCTCGAGCTCGAGGTCGAGGGAGCGGGCTTCCCGCACCGCCCGGCGTTGACGGTCGATGCGCACGGCAGCCTCGATGGCGCGCCGCTGTTTGTTGCGGCGGCGCTGAAGCGGACGCCCGATGGCGGTGCGCGCGCGGACATCGGGCGCGCGACCTGGCGAAGCGCGAGCGCCTCCGGCCACCTGCTTGTCCCTCCGGGCGAGCGGCCGATGCACGGACGGCTGTCGCTCGATTTTCCGGAGCTTGCCGACTTCGCGCGCCTGCTCGGTGAGCCGATCCACGGACGGGTCAAAGGCGAGGTCGACTTCGTGTCCGGGGACGCGGACAGTCGCGCGGATTTCAGCTTCGAGGTAACCGAGGCCGGCGTGCCGAACAGGAGCGTCGGACACCTCCTCGCGACGGGGCGCATAGACTCGCCGACCACGAACCCGAGCGTCACGCTGCACGCGGTGGCGGAACACCTCGAGTCCGGCACGCTGAAGGGGGGCGCCACGCTCGATGCGACGGGACCCGAACACCGCCTCGCCGTCACGCTCGCGGCGAACGGCATCGATGCGGACGGCGAGGCGCTCGTCGGCACGCTCGCGGGCACGGTCGATGTGCCGGCCGAGCGCATCGCGCTCGCGAGCCTCGAGGCGCGCGCGCGTGGACAGACTGCGAAGCTGCTCGCGCCGGCGACGCTGACGCTGAAAGATGGGCTCGTGATTGACGGGCTCGTGCTCGGCAGTGATCGCGCCGTGCTCGCGGCGTCGGGCCATCTCGGAGCGACGCTCGACCTCACCGCCGCGCTTCGAAACGCAACACCGGCCGCGCTCAGCGCGTTCTATCCGGACTGGCAGTTCGAGGGACGACTCGATGCAGATCTTCGGGTCACGGGAACCCCGGCGGCACCGGAGGGGCGCCTCGCGGTGCACGGCACCAACTTAAGGATCCACAGCGACTCCGGCCGTGCGGTCCCGGCGACCGAGGTCGAGGGGAGCCTGACGCTGCACGAGGGCATCGCGACGACCGACGTGCACGTGCACGCGGGGACTGCCGCGGACCTGCACGTCGCGGGCACAGTGCCGATCCGGCGCGACCAGAGCTACGCGCTCAACGCGACGGGCAAGTTCGCGCTCGCGACCGCGAACCCGTTCCTCGAGCCGAACGGCCGGCGCATCCGCGGCGAAGCGAGCATCGCGGCCGAGGTCAGCGGCAGCGCGACCGATCCCCGGGTGTCCGGCAGCGTCAGCGTCGAGCACGGTGACATCCAGGACTTCGTGCATGGCGCGCACCTGACCGACGTCGAGCTCTCGCTCTCGGCGAAGGACCGCAGCCTCGAGCTCACCCGCTTCGTCGCGCATGCGGGTCCAGGAACCATCGAGGTCACGGGCACGATCGGCGCGCTCGAGCCGCTCGTCCCGGTCGACCTCAAGGTCACGGCCCGAAACGCCCAGCCGCTCGCGAGCGACCTCCTGACCGCGCGCTTCGACGGCTCGCTTGCGATCGCGGGGACGGCGGAGAAGGCGCTCAAGGCGTCCGGGCGGGTGCACGTCAACCGGGCGGACATCAACATCCCGAATGCGCTGCCGCGCGACGTCGCGGTGCTCGACGTGCGTCGTCCGCTCGCGAAACCGCCACCGCCGCGCTCGTGGACGCTGGCGCCGATCGCGCTCGACATCACGATCGAGGCGCCGCGCGAGGTGTTCCTGCACGGGCGCGGCCTCGATGCCGAGCTCGGTGGCAACCTGCAGGTGTCGGGGACCTACGATGTGCCTGAGTTCGCGGGCGGCTTCGACATGCGCCGCGGCTCGCTCTCGCTCGCGGGGGCCTCGCTCAAGTTCACGAGCGGGCGGGTGAGCCTGAACGGTGCGGGACCTAAGAACTCGGCGCTCGATCCCACGCTCGATCTCGTCGCCGACAGCACCTCCGGGGACGTGACCGCGACGTTGACGGTGGGTGGCTACGCCTCGGCACCCACCATCGAACTCACGAGCACCCCGGAACTCCCGCAGGACGAGATCCTGGCGCGGCTCCTCTTCGGGGTCGATGCACGCCAGCTCGCGCCACTGCAGATGCTGAGCATCGGCGTCGCGCTCGCCGCGATCAGCGGCGTCGGCTACGGTGCTGCGGATCCGCTCGCGGCGATCCAGAAACGGCTCGGCCTCGACCGGCTCGCGATCGGGGGCGCGAGTAC
>CAYNCY010000432.1:0-3823 GCA_964395195.1 uncultured Steroidobacteraceae bacterium | reverse complement strand
GATCACCTCGCGTCGGGGCCGCGGCGCGGGATGGGCGGGGACTTCCGGTCCGATCGGCAGGCCGGATGAGGGATCGATGACGGAAGTGGACATGGCGGCTGGACCTTCGGGATCCGGCGGCGGCGCATCGGCCGGCTCCGGTGCGGCTTGCAGGGAGTGGCTGCGAATTCTAGAGGCGCGCCAACCCCCTGTCGAACCGCAGCCGGGCAAAATAAGGCAAACGACCGCCGCGGCCGGGCGGGCACGGCACGTTCCGACGTAAGATGCGGCTCGGGGAATCGCCCTGGCGCGCCACAGTCGCGCGGGGCTCCGCAGGGGAATGCATGACCGCACCGGGCCTGACTCGTCGTGACGTACTGAAGGGGGCCGTGGCGGCCGCCCTGCCGTGGGGCGCTCTCGCCTGCGGCAGCCAGAAGCCGGATGCGCTGGTGGTTGGCGGCCTGCCGGTTACCTGCAACCTCACGTTGCCGGTCGCCTGCGTCGCGCGTGCCGCCAGCAGCGCGCAGGGCGACGACGCTGGACATTTTCGGTACAGCTACAGCAAGTACAGCGGCTGGCCTGAGATCAAAGAGTCGCTGATGGCGGGCGGCATCCAGGCCGCGTACATGCTGGCGCCGCTCGTCATGGATCTGACCGACAGGAAGATACCGGTCAAGATCGTCTCGCTCGGCCACCGCTCCGGTGCCGTGATCATGGTACGAAGCGACTCGCCGTACCAGACGTTCCAGCAGCTCGCGGGCAAGCGGATCGCGATTCCGAGTCGCTTCGCGGTCGACTTCCTGTTCCTGCGAAAGATGCTGAAGCAGGCGCAGATGTCACCGTCCGACATCACCCTCGTCGAGATGCCGCCGCCCGACATGCCGGCTGCGCTCTACGCCAAGGCCGTCGATGCCTACTGCACCGGTGAACCGTTCGGCGCGGCGGCGCAACGTGCGGGCTATGCGCGGGTCCTGCGCATGACGCGCGACGAATGGCGAAACTACATCTGCTGCGTGCTGACGGTGCGTGAGGAACTCATCCACACCAACCGGCCGCTCGTCCAGGACCTCGTCAACCACGTGCTCGGGGCCGGCGTCTGGCTCGACCAGAAGCCCGAGAACCGCGCCAAGGCCGTCGCCATCGCTGCGGGCAAGGGCTACTTCAACCAGGATCCGAAGATCATCCAGTTCGTCATGGACAACCCGGTCGACCGGGTGACCTACGGCGACCTGCGCATGATCCGTGCGGAGTTCGACGAGCTCATGGAGCTCTCGATGGCGGCCGGCACCATCAAGCACCCGATCCGGTACGAGCAGTACGTCGATGAGAGTTTCGTGGCCGCGGCGACCCCCGCGACGATCCCGCTGTAGCGGTCGGGCCGCGCGCATGCGTCATCTCGCCGCCCTTGCCCTTTACCTTGGCCTCGTCGCGCCGGCGCCCGCTGTCGAGACTGCCCCGGAGCTCAAGGCCGGCGTCTTCACGCCGGCGCGCACTGCACCCGACTTCCGGTTGCCGGGCTCGAACGGACACGAAGTGACCTTGAGCCAGTACCGCGGCAAGGTCGTGCTGCTGTCCTTCGGCTACACCTCGTGCACGGAGGTCTGCCCAATCACGCTCGCCGTCCTTGCGCAGGCGCGCCGCCAGCTGGGACCGGCCGGCGCGGACCTGCAGGTTGTCTACGTCACGGTGGATCCCGAGCACGACACGGCCGAGCGCATGCGCCTGTACCTCGCCAATTTCGATCCGACGTTCGTGGGTGCGACCGGCACCCCGGCCAACCTCGCGGCCGTTCGAAAGGACTACGGGATCAGCGCCACTCGCCTGCCCGTTCCGGGCGGTTACGCGTATGCGCACTCCTCCTATGTCTATCTCGTCGATCGCGCCGGCAAGCTCGCCGCGTTGATGCCCTTCGGCCACGCCGCCGAGGACTACGTGCACGACGTCAGGCTTCTGCTCAAGAAATGATCATCGGGCGTGAGATGGCGCCATGATCGCGCGGCGCTGGACGTGGCTCGCGACGATCCTCGCCGGGGGGCTACTGGCCGGGACCGCGTGGACCGCGTTCGCGCCGATCCCCGCCCAGCCGCGCGATCAGGCCTTCGAGATCCCGAAGGGCACCTGGGCCCGGCGAATGGCGGGGGCCCAGATCGAGATCCTGCCGTCTGAAATTCGCCTGACGCTCGGCGTCCGCGATATCCTGTTGCTCATCAACCACGACGACGTACCGCAGACCTTCGGTCCGGTGCTGATGATGCCGGGCCAGAGCTTCCGGCTGCCCTTCGGGGTGGCATCGACGTACACCTTCGCCTGTACCGCGCATCTGAGCGGTCAGATGACGATCGTCGTCGAGGAGGAACCAGTGGCGGGTTGGGCGCGCCTGTCGTGGCGCATCCGGACATGGGTTCGATCGGGTCGGCGGGCATGACGAACGACGGCAAGCGGGGAATCTGGAACGCGTTACCGTCGCTCACGGTGATCGCGCTGCTCATCGGCGCGTGGTGGGCCATCGTCGTCGTGACCGAGAGCGCCATCTTCCCGACCCCGCTGCAGGTCGTCGCCGGGCTCATCGAGCTCATCCGCGACGGGACGCTGTTCGAGCACATCGGCGCGTCGTTGTTCCGCGTCGGCGCGGGCTTCGCGCTCGCGGTCGCGTTCGCGATCCCGCTCGGCCTCTGGATGGGGTGGGTCCGCGGGGCCTACCTGACCTTGAACCCGCTCTTCCAGCTGCTGAGGCCCATCTCGCCGATTGCCTGGATCCCGATCGCGATCCTCTGGTTCGGCGTCGGCAACCTCTCGCCCGTGTTCCTGATCTTCATCTCGTCTGTCTTCCCGATGATCGTGCAGACGACCGCGGGCGTGCACACGATCGAGCGGCGTTACCTGCGTGCTGCCGACAACTTCGGCGTTTCCCGTTACACCCTGTTCCGCCGGGTCGTGATCCCGGCGGTGTGGCCGCAGATCATCATCGGCATGCGGATCGGCCTTGGGGTCGCGTGGCTCGTGGTCGTCGCCGCCGAGATGATCGCGCTCAGGTCCGGCCTCGGTTACCTGATCATCGACTCGCGCAACGCCGGAAATCGCTACGACCTCGTCATTGCCGGCATGATCGTGATCGGCGTGATCGGCCTCCTGCTCGACGGGGCGATGCGGCTCCTCGAGCGGCACAGGTCCGTGCGGTGGCGCTATGCCCGCTAAGATCGTCGTCAGCGACGTCTACAAGAGCTTCAGCACGAAGGGCGGCATCCTCCCGGTCGTCGAGGGCGTGAGCTTCTCGGTTGGCGACGGCGAGACGGTCGCGATCGTCGGTCCGTCCGGGTGCGGAAAGTCGACGCTGATGAACATGGTTGCGGGCTTCGAGGCGCCCGACCGCGGCTCGGTGCAGATCGACGGCGCGCAATGCCGCGCGCCGAGCCCAAAGGGCATCCTGATCACCCAGCACGGTTCGGTCTTCCCGTGGCTTACCGTCCAGCAGAACCTGATGTTCGGGCTCGACGCAAAGGCGGCCGGGCGAGAAGCCCTCGCCGATCACTATGCGGCGATGGTGGGCCTCAAGGGCTTCGAGGCGAGCTATCCGCACGAGTTGTCGGGGGGAATGCTGAAGCGCGTCGAGCTCGCACGGGCGCTCGTCGTCAAGCCGGAGATCCTGTTCATGGACGAGCCGTTCTCGGCACTCGATGCGCTCATGAACCTGAGGATGCGCAACGAGCTGCTTCGGGTTCTCGCGGAGGAACGCCACACGGTCCTCCTCATCACCCACGACGTCGAGGAGGCCATCCACCTCGCGGATCGCGTGATGGTGCTGTCGCCCCGACCGACCCGGATCCAGGCAACGTTCACGGTCGAC
>CAYNCY010000431.1:0-3834 GCA_964395195.1 uncultured Steroidobacteraceae bacterium | reverse complement strand
AAGCAACGGCCCGCCACCTCCTCCCCCCGCACCGAGCTTCTCGCTCGATGCCCACACGCTCACCTACTCCGCGGCGAGCTCCACCGCCGCGACGCCGGCCGCCCAGACCGTGACCGGCACCGTCACCGGGAGCCTCACCGGCACTCTCTATATCGTCGTCGACGTCTCGGGGACCGCGGTCGCGAGCGTCTCGAACTTCACGGTCAGCGGGAACTCCGGCCAGGCCTCGATCGCCGTCAAGGCGCCGAGCGCGCTCGGCGCGGGATCCTTCACGGGCACGATCGCGGTGCACGCCTGCGCGAACGATGCGACCTGCGCGACGGGCGAGCTCGCCGGCAGTCCGCAGACGGTCACCGTCAACTACACCGTGAGCGCACCGACGCTCGCGAGCTCCGTGTGGCCGCGCGTGGTGCCGACCGATGCGCCGGGCGAGGTCGTGCTCCGCGGCAGCGGCTTCACGGGCACGACCGGCGTCGCCTTCGGCGGCACCTCCGCGAAGACCATCGACATCGTCAGTGACACGATGATCCGCGCGACGTACCTGAGCGGGCTCGGTGCGGGCACCCAGGCCATCACGCTCACGGGCGGCACCAGCGCCTTCACGGGCAGCGTCTTCGGCGTCGGGCCCACCGCGTTCAGCGCGACGACGCTCCCGTACCTGCAGACACCCGGACGCGTGATTGCGGTCGTCTTCGATGCCGAGCGCCAGGTCCTCTACGTCGCGGTCGATTTCGTCGGCAATCCCGGCGCGGGCCAGATCTGGAGCTATGCCTACGCGAGCGGCAGCTGGGGTGCGCCGGACGCGATCCCGGTGCCGTACCTGCGCGACATCGCGCTGTCGGGCGACAACGCGACGCTCTACGTGCTGACCAACACAGAGGTCCTCGAGTACCCGCCCGCGAACCCCGCCGGCGGACCCTCGCGCACGGTGACGGCCGCGTTCACCACCACGAACGCCGGCGATCCCAGCCTCGTGCGCTTTGCGTTCGCGAACGACGGCACCGCGCTCATCGCCTCCGGCGAGTCCGGCGTCGGCGCGGAAACGGACGTGTACGCGTACCAGGCAGGCGCCGGCACGTTCACCGACCTCGGCAGCAGCTGGCGCCTGCCGACCACCCCCGAGGGCGCGCTGAGCGGCACCTTCAATGGCAACCTCATCGCGAGCGCCGACGGCTCGGTGCTGTTCGCCACCCACAACGACCCGACGCTGGTGCCGGCCGCGTTCGAGTACATCGCCTCGACCGGCGCGATCGGCGCGGCGCCGGTCGCTCAGACTCAGCTCTCGGACCAGCCCGCCGCGATCGACACCGCCGGCGACAAGATCGTCGTCACCGATGGCACCCACACGATGGTCTCGGACAGCGGCACGATGCTCGGCAGCATTCCGCCGCCCGCCGCGGGCTCGGGCGCGCTCGTCAAGGTCGCGATCGTGAACCCCGCGGGCACCCGCCTCTACACGGTGACCGCGGACGGGCTGCTGCACAGCTTCGATCTCACGGCGACGCCGTCGGGCCAGCCGGCGGTCTACCCCGAGCTCGGCACGGCGGTGGCCGTGACGATCCCGATCATCACGTCGGTGCTCCTGCCGCAACCGACGCTGCGCACGGCCATCACGCCCGACGGCCAGACGCTCTTCATCGCGGGCACGGCGGGTGTCATCGTCGTGCCGGCGCCGCCGTGAGCGCGGCGCCGCCGCGCGCGAGTCCGCGCTGATGGCGCGGCCGGATCCTCTCGTGTTCGAGAGTCTCGCGGCGACGCCCGCGCGACTCGGCGCGCTGCTCGGTGAGTTCGGTGCGACGGCGCTGCGCGTCAAGCCGACGGCGGCGCTCGCGGGGGTCGAGGTGCTCTCGCCGATCGGTCACGCGCGGCACCTCGGCGACATCGAGATCGAGGGCTATCGCGAGCGCATCCGCCTGATCCGCACCGAGCCCGCGGCGTTCCTGCCGAGCCTGCCCGGGGACCAGATGGCGATCGATCGCGCGTACGAGTCCGCCGATCTCACGCTGGCGCTCGACACCTTTGCCAAGGCACGCGCGGTCACGCTCGCGACGCTGGGCTCGGTGGCGCCGGTCGAGTGGGCGCGGGCGGGCGAGTTCGAGGGCTACGGGACGGTGAGCCTGCGCCGCCTCATCGAGATCCTCGCCGAGCACGATCGCCTGCATCTCGAGGCACTCGCGGCGCTGCCCCGCTAGCGATCGCGCGCGCGCGTTCGACGCGATCGGCCGAGCTTGAGCGCCGCGAGGCTCGCGAGCGCGAGGACATCGAAGTCGCCGCCCCCGCCGCCCGAGGATCCACCCGACGGCGTTGTCGTGACGGGAGCCGTGACCGTGACGTTCGCGCTCGCGCGCGTCGTGCCGCCGGTCCCCTGGCAACTGAGCGCATAGACGTAGCTGCCGGCGGTCGTCTCGGTGACGGCGACGCCCGCACCCGAGGTTGGCTCCAATCCCGTCCAGCCATCGCCCGTGCCGAGATCCTCGGCCGTGCAGCTCGTCGCGCCGCTCGAGGACCAGCTGAGGCTCGTGGGCGTGCCCGCGACGACCGTCGTCGGGCTCGCGGCGAGCGTCACGGTCGGGGGCGGTAGCACATCGACCGTGGCGTCCGACTCGTCCGTGCCACCGACGGGTCCGGTGCAGAGGAGCGAGTACGTGGTGCTGCCCGCGTTCGAGGGCGCGTTCACCTGCACGCTGCCGCTCGTGGTCTCGGGACCTGTCCATGCGCTCGAGCCGTCATCGGACGTCGCACTGCAGTGGTCGGCGTTCATCGAGGACCACGTCAGGGTCACGGTGCCACCCGGCGCGACACTCGGCGGGCTCGCGGCGAGCGAGGCCGTCGGCGGCGCGACCCAGTTGACCGTGAACGTGCCCTGCCCCGAGAGCGCGCCGTTGGTGCAGGTGATCGCGTAGGTGGCCGTGCCGGGTGCGGACTCGGTCACCGGCGTCGAGCCGGAGGGCGCGCGCGTCCCGGTCCAGCCGTCGCCCGCGAGTCCGCCGCTCAGGCGGCAGCTCGAGGCCTCGCTCCCGACCCAGCCGAGCGTGACGGGGCTGCCGATGAGCGCGCTGCTCGCGGACTGCGACGTCGAGACGACGACCTGGGACGGGTTCGTGAACGTGATCCGGGTCTGTGCCTCGACCGCCGCGCCGCCCGTCCCGCAGACGAGCGTGTAGGTGTAGGTGCCCGCGGCTTCGGCGAGGCTCACCGATCCCAGCATCGGCTGCGTGCCGTTCCAGCCATCGGACGTCGTGCCGCCCGAGCCCGTGCAGGGCCCGACCGCCGCGCTCCAGGTGATCGGGACCGACTGGCCGACGTAGGCCTGGTCGCTCGCGGCGTTGAGTGTCAGCGTCGAGCCGCCGGGGCTCGTGAAGACGACGGTGGCCGAGGCCGTGCCAACGGCGCCGACGCCGCAGGTCAGCGTGTACGTGTAGGTGCCGGGCACCGTCTCGGTGACGACGGTCGCGTTGCCGTACGCGAGCGGCCCGTCCCAGCCATCGCCCGTCGTTCCGCCCGAGCCCACGCACGGCAGCACGTTCGTCGTCCAGGCGAAGTACTGGCCGCCGAGCACGAGTGCCGGTGGGATCGACAGCGTCACCTCGGGTGCCGGCTGAATCCACGTGACGGTGGCGGTCGAGGTCGCCTGGTTGGCGCCCGAGCCGCAGGTCAGCGTGTACGTGTACGTTCCCGCGATCGCGACGTTCACGAACGTCGAGAAGACGGCGGGATAGCCCGCGACGAGGCTGCCGCTCGCGGGCCCGGTGTAGTCGACCGAGCAGGGCTCGACGTTCGAGGTCCAGGAAAGGCTCGTCGCGGTCGAGGTCTGGGTGACGTCGACGACGGGCG
>CAYNCY010000430.1:0-3844 GCA_964395195.1 uncultured Steroidobacteraceae bacterium | reverse complement strand
CGGATGGGCAGGGGAGGGAGAGGGCGCTGCCCGTGGGCGCCGGGGCTTGCAGTGCTGGGCGTGCTCATCGCAGGCGTCATTGCGCCCGTGCAAGCCGCCGAGCCGCCGGCGCCCATCCGCGACTGCCCGGATTGCCCGGAGATGGTGCGCGTGCCCGCGGGCACCTTCGTGATGGGCACCCCCACCGCCGACCGGAACGCGCCCGCGACCCGGGCCGAGTCCGAGGCCGTCATCGTCACGATCGCGCGCGCCTTCGCGCTTGGCCGCACCGAGGTGACGCGGCGTGAGTACCGCGCCTTCGTCAACGATTCAGGCTACGACGTGCGCGCTCCCTGCCAGAGCTGGGACGAGACGCTCGGCCGCTTCAGCAACGACCGCGCGCGCGGCTGGGAGAACCCCGGCCGGCCGCGCGAAGCGCGCGACGACCACCCGGCGGCGTGCGTCAGCTTCAACGATGCGACCGCCTACGTGCAGTGGCTGGCCCACAAGACCGGCAAGAGCTACCGCCTGCCGTCGGAGGCGGAGTGGGAGTACGCGGCGCGCGCGGGCAGCACGGCGCTTCGGCCCTGGGGCGATGCCGCGACCGACGGCTGCGACTTCGCGAACCTCTACGACCTCGCCAGCCGCGAGCAGTACGCCTTCGGCTGGGAGCCGGTGCGCTGCCGCGACAACTACCCCGACGTCGCGCCGGTGGGGGCGCTGCGTGCCAATGCCTTCGGGCTCTACGACATGATCGGCAACGTCGCCGAGTGGGTGCAGGACTGCGCCACCGACAGCTACATCGGCCGGCCGCGCGACGCGCGCGCCTGGGTGTGGGGCGGCGGCTGCGACCGGCGCGTGCAGCGCGGCGGCAGCTGGGTGTCACCGGCCGAACGGGCGCGAAGCGCGTTCCGCGACTCCGCCGAGGCAACGACGCGCTCGGACTTCGTGGGCTTTCGAGTCGCGCTCGACCTCGACGGCCGGGAGGCGCGCTGATGAGAGTCTCACTCGCGTGCCTCGTGCTCATCGCGAGCGGCGCCTTCGCCGCGCAGCCCGCGGCGCCCGCGAAGCCAGGCGCCGCCCCCGCCAATGGCGCGGCGGGCTTTCGCGACTGCCCCGCGTGCCCGGAGATGGTCACGGTGCCCGCCGGCACCTTCGAGCTCGGCACCTCCGCCGATGAACCCGAACTCGACCGCGACCGCGGCGAGTCGCCGCCGCTCGCGGTCTCGATGACCCGTGCCTACGCGATTGGTCGCTTTGAGGTCACGGTCGCGGAGTTTCGCGCCTTCGCGGACGCGACGCAGTACCCGGTGCGCGGCGATTGCCGCGTGGCGAGCGGCGGCGCGTGGGTCAGGCTCGCCGATCGCAACTGGCGCAACCCCGGCTTCAGCTCGCCCCAGGCCGACAACGAGCCCGTGGTGTGCGTCAGCTGGGACGATGCGAAGGCCTACGTCGACTGGTTGTCGAAGACGACCGCCAAGTCCTACCACCTGCCGTCCGAGACGGAGTGGGAGTACGCGGCACGCGGCGGCACGACGCGCGCGCGTTACTTTGGCGCGGACGACTCGGACGAGAACTCGGTGCTCTCGCTCGCCTGCGACTACGCGAACGTCTACGACGCCTCCTCGGTGACCGAGCTCGCCTTCCCGTACGCGAACGCGCGCTGCAGCGACGGCCACACGTTCACGACCAAGGTCGGCAGCTTCAAGCCGAACGCCTTCGATCTGTACGACATGCTCGGCAACGCCCGCGAGTGGCTGCAGGACTGCTACACGGCGAGCTACCGCGGCCGGCCGGCCGACGGTCGCGCGTGGGTGTGGGCCGGCGGCTGCGAGCTCCGCGGCGTCCGGGGCGGCTCGTGGGCGACCCGCCCGTCCGAGACGCGTGCCGCGGCGCGCGGTGCGGAACTGCAGGGTGTGCGCCAGTCCGATCTCGGCTTTCGCGTCGTCCGCGCGCTCTAGCGGATGAGCGATCCGGCGACCACACCCCGCTGGGCCATCGCGCTGCCGGCGGCGGGCGCGGCTTTCCTCGCCGCAGGCGCCGTGTTTCCCGTCGCGGGATTCCTGCTCGGCCTCCTGATCGTCGCGCTGATCGGCGCGGTGATCGCGGCCGTGCACCACGCCGAGGTCATCGCCGAGCGCGTCGGCGAGCCCTTCGGTACGCTCGTGCTCGCACTCGCCGTGACCGTGATCGAAGCCTCTCTCATCGTCTCGCTCACGCTGACCGGTGGGCCTGCGGCGGCGGATCTGGCGCGCAATACGCTGTACTCCGCGGTCATGATCGTCCTGAACGGCGTCGTCGGGCTGTGCCTCCTCGTCGGCGGCATCCGCCACGGCGAGCAGGCATTTCGGATCGAGAGCTCGAGCTCCTCGCTCGGCGTGCTGATCGCGCTTGCGACCTTGACGCTCGTGCTGCCGGTCTACACGACCTCGACGCCGGGCCCCACGTACTCGTTCGCGCAGCTCCTCTTCGCCGGTGCCGCCTCGCTCGTGCTGTACGGCGTGTTCGTGCAGACGGTCAAGCATCGCGAGTACTTCCTCGCGCCGGGCCCGGAGCCGAGCGCAAGCCACGCGCGCCCGTCGATACGGACGACGGCCGCAAGTGCGGCGCTCCTCCTCGTCTGCCTCGTGGCGGTGGTCGGTCTCGCGAAGCTGCTCTCGCCCGTGATCGAGGGCGCGGTCGCTTCCGCGGGCGCCCCGGACACGACCGTCGGCATTGCGATCGCTTGCCTCGTGCTCCTCCCGGAGGCGGCGGCGGCGGTCCGTGCCGCGCACTCGAACCGGCTGCAGTCGAGCTTGAACCTCGCGCTCGGCTCGGCGCTCGCGAGCATCGGCCTCACGATCCCAGCCGTGGTTGCGGTCGCGACCCTGATCGGCATGCCGCTCACGCTCGGCCTGGGGCCGAAGGATACGGTGCTGCTCGGCCTTACCTTCATCGTCTCGACGCTGACGTTCTCCACCGGCCGCACCACCGTGCTGCAGGGTGCCGTGCACCTCGTCCTCTTCGCGGCCTTCCTCTTCCTCTCGCTGGTCCCCTAGCAGGACGGTGCCCGAGCGTTGTCGCGGGCCTCGATTCGGCGCAGAGTGACTTTCCCCAGGGGTCGCGCCGGGTCGTCCGGTCGCCCGGGGGCAAGAACTAAGAGCCCGTCGCGGGCCGTCACACAGGAGGCACATCAAATGGACACCCGGAAGACACGGATGATTGCGGTCGTCTCGCTCGCGCTCGTCGTCGCGAGCGGCATCGCGTGGGCGGCGCAGGATCGGAACACGGTGAAGATCCCGGACGGGCTGTCGTTTGCCGAGTTCAAAGGCTACGAGACCTGGCAGACCGTCGCGGTCAGCGGCACCGAGGGCAGCATCAAGACGATCCTCGCGAACCCGGCCATGATCGAGGCGTACCGGGCCGGGGTGCCCGTGAACGGCAAGTCGTTCCCGGAGGGCTCGAAGATCGTCAAGATCGAGTGGGTCAAGAAGAAGGACGCGGTCTCGCCCTACTTCGTCGAAGTGCCGGACACGCTGAAAACGGTGTCCTTCATCGTCAAGGACTCGAAGCGCTTCCCGGACACGCACGGCTGGGCGTACGCGCAGTTTGCGTACGACCCCAAGACCTCGAGCTTCGCGCCCTCGGCGCCGCTCTCGGCGACAGGCCACGAGTGCGGGTACGCGTGCCACACGAAGGTGGCCGCGCACGACTACATCTTCACGCTCTATGCCGCGCGCTGAGTGCAGGCGGGGACGCGCGCCGGCGGCGACGCCGGCGCGCTCGCCGTCGGGTTACTCGAGCGACTTCGCGACGGCCTCGAAGAGCGCGTAGGTCTCGGCCTCCTTGGCCTCTTCCCACGCGTGCGCCCAGCTCGAGAGCTTGA
>CAYNCY010000429.1:0-3847 GCA_964395195.1 uncultured Steroidobacteraceae bacterium | reverse complement strand
ATGATGCGAACGTCGCTCTCGACGGTGAGCATCACGTTGGACGGCTTGATGTCGCGGTGGATGACCCCGCGCGCGTGCGCGTAGTAAAGGGCCTTCGCGCACTTGTAGATGATCTCGACGACGTCGTCGATGCGCAGCAGGTTGTCCGGCCGGCAGTAGGCGGCGAGCGTGCGCGCGCCGTGCACGAACTCGGTGACGACGTAGTAGTGGCCGCCCTCCTCGCCCGCATCGAAGATCGGCAGAATGTTCGGGTGCTGCAGCATGCCCACCATGTGGGCTTCCGACAGGAACATCTTGCGCGCGACCCGGGCCTTGTCCGGATCGTCGTTGGCTTCGATGTTGTAGACCTTGATCGCCACGTCGCGCCCGTAGTACGGGTCGTGCGACAGGTAGACCATGCCGGTGCTGCCGCGGCCGACTTCCTTGATGATCTCGTACTTGCCAATGCGCTCGGGCACGGCACGGGCCGACCGGGCGGGCGCACCTTGCAGGCTCGGCGATGAGGTCAGGTTGCGAATGACGGTACTCCAGGCTCCGCGCGGAGTGGACGTATTCCGGCAGGCCCAGAGAGGATAGAGGCCAGTGCCCTTGGGGACCGTGAACCGCATCCCGCTTCGACTTAAGGCGGAAGCGTGAACCCGGTCACGAAGGGAAGTGGTCCCAGCCGCGGGGCACGGGCAGGTCGCCTTTTTCGCCAACTACGCGCACGCCGCGTCCCGAAATCACCTCACCGATGCAGTGGCATGCAGGGGCTCCTGCAGCGCTCATCGCGCGCGCGAGCGTCGCGCGGGCGCCCGGCGGCACGCTGAAGAGGAGCTCGTAGTCATCGCCGCCGCCGAGCGCGTAGTCGCGCGCGCGGGCTTCTCCCGCCAGCGCGAAGAGCGCCCGCGACAGGGGCAGCTCCGCGGCGCGCACGATCGCGCCGACCTGGCTTGCTCCGACCAGTCGCCCGAGATCCGCGGCGAGACCGTCGGAGACGTCGATGCAGGCACTCGCGACGCCGACCAGCCGTTGCCCGAACGCGACGCGGGGCTCCGGACGCCTGAACTTGAGCTCGAGCGCGGCGCGGTTCGCGCCGGTGCCGGCGAGCGTGCCCTGCAGCAAGGCGAGTCCCGCCGCCGCATCGCCCGGCCAGCCGGTCACGTAGAGCAGATCCCCCGGTTGTGCGCCGCGGCGACGAATCGCCCGCCCGGCGGGCACGGTGCCCATGGCCTGCACGGTCAGCGTCAGCGGCCCGCGCGTCGTGTCGCCGCCGACGAGCGCGACGCCGTGCTGCAGCGCCAGTGCCGCGAAGCCCTGGGTGAAGGCCTCGAGCCAGTCCTCATCGAGCGCGGGGAGCGTCAGTGCGAGCGTCGCCCACCGGGGCTCGGCGCCCATCGCCGCGAGGTCGGAGAGATTGACCGCGAGCGCGCGCCAGCCGATGTCGGCGGCCTCGAACCCTTCCGGGAAGTGGCGGCCCGCGACCAGTGTGTCGGTGCAGGCGACGAGCTCCTGGCCTGGCGGAACGCTGAGGAGCGCGGCGTCATCGCCCACGCCGAGCACGACGTCGGGGCGTCGGGCGCCGACCGCCGCGAAATACCGCTCGATCAGCTCGAACTCGCCCACGCCGCTCCTTAAGCGCTCCGCTCGGCGGGCCGCAGCGCGGCCGCGGCGCGATCGAGCACGCCGTTCACGAACTTGTGGCCGTCGGTCGCGCCGAAGCGCTTGGCAAGCTCGACCGCCTCGCTGATCGCGACGCGATACGGCACGTCGGTGCGCTCGCGCAGCTCCTGCAGCGCCACCCAGAGCACCGCGTGCTCGATCGGATCGAGGCGGTCGGGTGCGATGTCGGAGTAGCGCGCGAGGAGTTCATCGAGCGCGGCGCGATCGGCGGTGATCCTCGCGAGGAGCTCGCGGAAGTAGTCCGGATCCGCGCCCGCGGACTCGGGGTCCGCCATGTGCTGGTTGTAGAGGTCCTGCCAGGAGGTGTCGCTCAGCTGGAACTGGTACAGCGCCTGCACGAGGAGCTTGCGCGCGCCGCGCCGGGCCCGCGCGACGACCCGCGCTTCGCTCTCGCGCGCCACGGCCTTACGTGTCCAGTCGCTTCAAGAGGTTCGCCATCTCGAGCGCCGCGAGCGCGGCTTCGGCACCCTTGTTGCCGGCCTTGCCGCCGGCGCGGTCGATGGCCTGCTCGAACGTGTCGCAGGTCAGCACCCCGAAGCCGACCGGCACGCCCGACTCGAGCGCGGCACGCGCGATGCCGGAGGCGCACTCGCCCGCGACGAAGTCGAAGTGGGCGGTCTCGCCCTTGATGACGGCGCCGAGCGCGACGATGGCGTCGTAGCGCTTGGAGAGCGCGAGGCGGCGCACCACGAGCGGCATGTCGAAGGCGCCCGGCACCCTGACGAGCTCGAGGCCCTTCTCGCTCGCGCCGTGGCGAAGCAGCGCATCGGTCGCGCCGGCGACGAGCTTCTCGACCACGAAGTCGTTGAAGCGGGCCGCGACGATCGCGACCCGGATGTCGCGCGCGATGAGGTCTCCCTCGCGAGTCTTCAACGCCGTCATCCGTGCGCCTCCAGGCCGACGCCGGGCTCGGTGCCGGCATCGACGTATTCGGTGATCGTGAGGCCGAAGGCGGCGAGGCCCTGCAGCTGGCGCGGCGCCGACAGCACGCGCATCTGGCTGACGCCGAGATCCTTCAGGATCTGCGCGCCGATGCCGTAGGTCCGAAGCACCGGTGCCGCGTGGCGGTCGGTCGGTCCGTCGAGCTCGCGCACCGCATCGATGAGGTCGCGCGGCGCCTCCTCGGCCCTGAGCAGCACGACGACGCCGTTGCCATCCGCGGCAATGCGCTTGAGGGCATCCCTGAGCGACCAGCCGTGGTGGGCGTTCCTGACGCCGACGACGTCGCGAAGGGTCTCGCCGAGGTGCACGCGGACGAGCGGCGGCGCGGCGGGGTTCAGGTCACCGCGCACCATCGCGAGGTGGACGGAGCGGTTGACGTGATCCTCGAACGCGACCAGGCGGAAGCGCCCGAACTCGGTCTCGACGTTTCGCTCCTCGATGCGCTCGACCGAGCGCTCCTTCGAGAGACGGTAGCGGATGAGGTCGGCGATCGTGCCGAGCTTGAGATTGTGGAGCCGCGCGAAGCGCTCGAGGTCGCGACGGCGCGCCATCGTGCCGTCCTCGTTCAGGATCTCGACGATGACCGCGGCGGGATCGAAGCCTGCGAGCCGCGCGAGGTCGCAGCCGGCCTCGGTGTGGCCGGCACGCGTGAGCACACCACCCGGCTGCGCCATCAGCGGGAAGATGTGCCCGGGCTGGCGAAGGTCCTCGGGCCGCTCGCCGCTCTTGACCGCCGTGCGCACCGTGTGCGCGCGATCGTGCGCGGAGATGCCGGTGGTCACGCCCTCGGCGGCCTCGATCGACACCGTGAAGTTGGTGCCGTGCTGGGCGTCCGTGCTCGTCACCATCAGCGGCAGGCGCAGTTCCTTGCAGCGCTCGCGCGTCAGCGTCAGGCAGATGAGCCCGCGGCCGTAGCGCGCCATGAAGTTGATGTCCTCGGGGCGCACGCACGCGGCCGCCATCACGAGGTCGCCTTCGTTCTCGCGATCCTCGTCGTCCATGATCACGACCATGCGGCCGGCCTCGAGGTCGGCCAGGACTTCGTCGATCGTATTGAAGGTGGGCATGGCGGAACGGGTCTCGGACCTGGGCTAACGGCGCAGTTTAACAGGCCGGGCTCAGCCCCCCGCCCGCTTGGCCTCGATGCCCCGGCGGCCGAGCTCCGCCACCAGGGTGTCGCGGTGCTCGCCCTGGATCTCGATCACCCCGTCCCGGACGGTTCCGCCCGAGCCACAGCGCTGTT
>CAYNCY010000428.1:0-3886 GCA_964395195.1 uncultured Steroidobacteraceae bacterium | reverse complement strand
GAGGCGATCTTGCCACGCTACCGGCGGTTGCGGTACGGAGATAGGCGCCGCATTGGGCGGGTTAAGCCGTTCGTTTGGCCGGGAAGGGGTGGCACGCCAAAAGTCGACGTACCCTCAGGCGTACCCGCACGTTCACTTGGTTGCCGACTTCTCGCGGGAGCTCGCGCTCGGCACGGACGTGATTTGGTCCGCCACCGCACCAGATCGCGCGCTTTCCTCGCAACGTCGTCGCCAGGAATCAGCACGGCTGCGCGGCTGCCGATATCCCCAGCGCGCCGCTCGGCCTCCTCCAACCACAGCGCTTCCACCTCGGAATCAGGCAACTTGTCGATGCCGTCGAGAGACCCCTGGGCAGGACGGGCGCGCTTCCTCGGTTTGATCATCAGTCCCGTCAGATACGCGGGCCGTGCCCGAACTGTTTAAGAAGAGCGGCCAGCCGACTATCCTGCAAGACTCCAATTCCGACACTAAACCTTGCACCAATCGCGATAGACCATATTCCCGAGTTCGGGTCGGCCGACTGTAGACGCCGTCGGGGGGCAACTGCCAATGTGGATTCCATGCACCGCGGAGCCACGACGAAGCTTCAGCTAGTCGGCACCAAGCAGATCGCTCCGGTGCAAAATGGAATCGTCACATGAGAAGTATCTGCCTTGCATGGATTCTGCTCGCCTCTGGTTGGGGCATTCCCGCATCGGCGGACGAATGGCTGCCTGCGGAACGGCAGGAAGTACTGTCGAGCAATGGTCAGTGGCGCTTCACTATGACACCACGACCCATCAAATCCCCGTTGGCGCACTTCGAGGATCTGAGTCATGGCAAGGTCAAGAAGCCGGGAGCTGTTCCTCGCGAAGTTCAACAAAGTGCCATGGGGCTGCTGCAACGCCTGGAACATGGGGAATGGTCCGAGACATGGCTCGGGCCCCTTGCGAACGACGTGGCACCGGTGAACATCGTCGTGTCGAACAAGGGGCAGGTCGCGACCTTCGACAATTGGCATGACGCGGGCTACGGCAACACGGTCATCGTCCTCTACGATCTTCAAGGGAAGGTGCTCCGGCACCTCGCCTTGGATGAATTCATCCCCCATTCCTATGCCTCAGCCTCCCGGCACTCGGTGAGTTCGATTTGGTGGGGTTGTAGCGATGGCCACCACTTTTCCGCAGACGGCTCGCAGCTCGTGGTAAGGGTCTACGACCTGTCAGTGGCAGCGGAATCCAATGAAAACCGGCCCTGCCTGGATGTGAATGTCGATGCAGCGACAGGAGCAGTGAATCCACCGGCAGGACCAGCATGGGACAAGGCACGTGCAGCGGCCATCCAGCAGAATCGGGATTCTTGGGCAGCGCAGGTAAAGAACACCCGCGAATTCCGGGAGCCGTTGGTCGCGCCTGTCGGCCCGAAAGAGTTGCAGTGGTTTCTCTACCTTCAGGAGGCGTTCTTTCGCATTGATCCCGACTGGCACGAAGACTTCCCGGCGACGGCCGTCTTGCGTGCGCCAAATGCGTCGGATTACCTGCAGTCGCTGGAGTTTCTCAAACAGCACTTGGTTGACGACCGAAAGACAACGACTGTCCTGATGATCGCATCGATCAGCCCGGCACAACTGCTTAAGGAATTGCCACCGCTAGTCCATCAATTGCCACGCGGGTCTCTCGAGCGCGCGAGGATCTACCTGGCACTTGGTCCATCTGATTTTGCGAGCGCGAAGCCACTATTCAACGACTGCGGGGCCCGGCTGATCATGTTGGATCCGCAGCGACCAATCCCGCAACGACCGGCCCGATTGGCCAAGTATCTGAAGGGAATGCCTTCACGGCCAGACCCGAGGGACTTCGAGTAAAACTAGGCGGCGGGAGAACCACTATTTCGCCCTCGCCCGCCAGTATCCGGGCGCACCATCAGGCGGGTAGCGGCTCGTCGCGCATCACGGTCCGGATCGAGAACCCGCTCAACTCGCGCATGAACTCATCGAGACCCACCAGCCCGACACAGGGCTTGGCGCCACGCGCCACGAGTGGCGCGTAGCCCGGCATTCCGCAGATCCGCTTCGTGAGTACGCTCGCCGCCGCCGCCGCAATGTAGGGCCCGTGGTTCTGCTCGGCCACAATCGCCCAGTGCCGGCGGTAGCGGCGCCCCGACCGGGCGCCCTCCACCGTCACGTGCATGGCGCCCGCGCCCGATCCGAATGTGTTCAGGAGACGCGCGACTGCCCGAAGCGGGCGACTTGCCGGCACGAGGCTCGAGATCATGCCGCGCGCGACGAGCGTCGACAGGACGGCGAGTCCGAGGTGAAGTACCGACAGCTCGAGGCCGGCCCGCGTCTCGATGGACTCGACCCCGGGATAGCGCAGCGGCATCAGCGAGGTGTCGGGCACGTCGACGTTCGATAGCCAGCGACCGCCGACCGGTGACGGAAAGCGGTGGCGCGTAAGGCCGCCCCAGCCCCGTCGGGTTGCCAGATGAGCGCGCGCGACGGCCGGAATGGGCTTCCCGCAGTAGGACAGCACCGAGCGCACGGTCGCGAGACCCGGCATCGTGCGTTGCGCCGTCGAGATGCCGATGGCCACCGATTCCAGCGAGTCGAGGTCCTCGAGCAGCCGGTCGAGTGCTGCTGTCGAGAGCGCGGGCACCGTTGAGGCCCCACTCACGACGAGCACATCGCGAGCCTCGGCGCGAGCGTTGAGGTCCGCGATGCCGACGACGTACGCGCGATCGTCGGCGAGGTCGATCGAGTGTGCGCCGTGCTGTGCGATCAGTTCCGCCAGGCGGTGGTCCCGGCCCTGAAACGGACCGATCGCATCGATGACGACCGCGGGGCGCGATGCGCGCAGAAACGCAGCGATCGAGTCGGGCGCATCGCGATCGAGCACGACGGGGATGGCGTTCGCGGATCCTAGCCGCCCCACTGCCGCCGCCGCCTTTGACTGGTGTCGGCCAGCGACGTGGACGCGAAGATCGGGTTCACGCAGCAGCAGCTCCGACACGCGAACGCCGAAGGTACCGTAGCCGCCGAGAACAAGGACGTCCTTCATCGCGCGCAGCAACCGACCACAGACAGCACGGTCGTCGTTCGTCCGCCGGCTCTCACGCCGCGCGCACGCAGGCTAGTCACCGAGATGCCGCGCGTGGAACCGGAGGTGATCCTCCATGAACGTACTAATGAAGAAATAGCCGTGGTCGTAGCCCGCGTGCATTCTGAGTTCAAGTGGCTGGCCCACGCGTCGAGCGGCTTCGACGAGCGCGGTCGGATTGAGCTGCTGCTCGAGAAATTTGTCAGCCGTACCCTGGTCGACGAGGATCGACTCCCGGCGCTTGTGCGTCGCGAGGAGCGCGCTCGCATCGTAGGCAGCCCACCTTGCACGGTCCGTGCCTAGATAGCGCCCGAACGCCTTCTCTCCCCACGGGCAACGCATCGGAGCGCAGATCGGCGCGAACGCGGACACTGACCGGTAGCGATCCGGGTTTCGAAGCGCCGCGACCAGCGCGCCGTGGCCACCCATCGAATGCCCAAAGATGCTCTGCCGGGTCGCGTCGGCCGGGAGCGCGCTCGCAACGATGGCAGGGAGCTCTTCCGTCACGAAGCTGTACATGCGGTAGTGGCCCGACCACGGCGCCTCGAGCGCATCGACGTAGAAGCCGGCGCCCAGGCCGAAATCCCAGCTTTCGTCATCCCCAGCGATCCTCGGTGAGCGCGGACTCGTGTCGGGCGCGATCAGCATGACACCGAGTTCGGCAGCGATCCGCTGAGCGCCGGCTTTGATCATGAACGTCTCTTCCGTGCAGGTGAGTCCTGCCAGGAAATAGATCACGGGCACGCGACGGCTAGCCGCCTGCGGCGGCGTGAACGCCGCGAAGCGCATGGGGGTGCCGGTCACCCGCGACT
>CAYNCY010000427.1:0-3905 GCA_964395195.1 uncultured Steroidobacteraceae bacterium | reverse complement strand
CACATTCGACAACGGCCTGGAGGGAGTCGGCTGGGCACTGAGCGGCTTGTCCTCAATTACCAGCTGCTACAAGACCTTTGCGAAGCAAGGGATTGCAGGTCCGCCTGACCTCTCAACCGCGGACGTCATGTGCGTGGATGGAAACGCTCTTCGGCATTTCTCCGGAACATACGGCGCAGACGGCGCGCAATATCAGACCGAGAATGCCGACTTCGGACTGTACATTTCACATGGGCAATCCGGCGTAGGTCCTCAATGGCTTGAGGTCTATCAAAAGAATGGCCTCGTCTACGAATACGGAAATTCAACGGATTCCGCCCTTCTCGCGTCTGGCTCAAGCACGGTAATTCGTTGGGCACTCAGCAAGATTCGGGATCGTGTTGGCAATCACATGGATTTCCACTACACGAATGACACGACGAATCACGTGCTGCGCCCCGCCTACATCACCTACACGACGCCGCCGCCCGCGTCCGGCGCACAGACTTCGCCCAACTATCAGGTCTCGTTCGGCTACGAGACGAGGGTCAGCGGCCTAAACTGGTACTACGCCGGAACACTTTCCCAAGAATCGAATCGCCTGAACCAAATTACGGTTCAAGCGCTCAGCTCCGGCACTTACGCAGCAGTACGGACGTACTACCTCAGCTATCAGACGGGAACGACCGGACTCGATCGACTCTCATCGATTTCCGATTGCTCTCCGACTCAGTGCTTTTCACCAACAACCGTCGGGTACCAGGATGCCACGTCCGGTTGGGGCAGCCAGTCGACCTTCGGAACAACGGGTAACGCGACCGGGTTGATGCGGGCCGACGTGAACGGCGATGGCATCGACGACCTACTTTATCAGTACGCCGGGACTGTCTACTACGCGCTCGGGCAGGCGAACGGAACGTTTCAGGCTCCAGTAAGTACGGGAATCGTGAATCCTGCCAGCAGCATTTTAACCATCGATTTCTACGCGAAGAATCGTTCGAACTTGATGCTAGAGAACTCAAGCGGCAACTGGCGGATCTATTCGTTTGCGAGTGCGGGGGCGGCGTTTACCTACGCCGATACAAGCGTCCCATGGGTCTCCGGGACCGTGGCCGCCGACGTGGACGGCGACGGTTACCCCGATCTCGCTTACCTGCAAACAAACTCTGTGATGTATCGGCGAAATCTCGTCGGACAAGGACAGCTGCTTGGTCTACCTGTTGTGCTCGCTGGCGCCAATACCGGGGAGACCTTCTCGCCGCTTCTTTCGACGAACGACGGCCGATCCATGTCCCGGCATCTCGACTTCAACGGAGATGGTCGAGACGACTTCATGTTCTTTGTGACGTTCTGCCGGCTGGCACCTGAGTCCTCCTGCACGGCCGCGCAGAATCAATACTACTGGATTGCGTTGATTTCAAAGGCTGATGGAACCTACGTTCGAGGGAGCAAGTTTATTGACAAGGCCCAGCCATTCAGCCCGGTGTTTGGCGATTTCAACGGCGACGGATGTGCGGACGCAATCGTCGAACAATCGTCAGGCGCGCTCGACATATTCTTCGCTGCGTGCGATGGAACAGCCACCGCCGGTTTCTCTACGTTCGTCGCAACGTCATTCTCCGCCAGCACTTACGCATTCGGCGCGTCGGCCGACGTTGACGGTGACCGCCGGGCCGATTTACTTCTATACAACGTTTCGACGTCCACCTGGGGCTACGCAAAGTCGACGGGGGCAAACTTTGGAGCTTGGACGAGTTTGCCTTCAACGAACGTCGGGGTAGTCGGCGACTTCAATGGGGACGGCCTTCCCGATATAGCCGGGCTGGGCACCAACGTCGTTCAGTACCGATTTCACGCGGGAAGCGCTGGTGACTTGGCGACGTCATTCACGGACGGGTTCGGCGTTAACTATAGCCCGACATACGCTGCAATCGCGGGGTCATCAGCCTATTCGATTGGAACGGGAGCAGTTTATCCTGAGATCGACTACTCCGGCGCGTACTGGGTGGTTCCCAGCTACTCGGCCAGCGATGGAGTCGGTGGGGCGTACACGTTTTCGTATACCTACAAAGGCGCTCTCCTGAACGCCCAAGGCCGAGGATTTGAGGGCTTCTCGACGGTCACCTACGTGGATGGCAGAAACCAGGTGACGACGAAGGACCAGTACGGTCTTGCTTTCCCGACAACAGGCATGCTGACAGGGCGAACCATCTTCCAATCCTCCGGTACAAGTGCCCCTAGGATCTCGGACATCCAGTACACCTTGCTGTCACAATCGCTCGATAGCACGCCGTATCAGACCCGCTCATTTCCGTACGTCGACCATTCGGTTGCGACGACGTACAACGTAAACACTACGGCGACGAACGGGAACCCCAATTCGACGGTAACTACGACGAACTCTTACCTAAATGGGACGATCTTTGACATCTACGGAAACGTGCATTCTCAAGTCGTACTCACCGTCGACACTGACAGTGCGTCTCCGTCAAACGGGAATACGTTCACGAAAACGATCGCAACGACACCTCACGAGGCGACAAGCAACAGTCCTATCGAGTGGTGTGTCGGGCTGACCGACCAGGTAACGGACACGCGCCAGTGGACTACGCCAGTTGGGCCCGCGCTCACCCACACGATTGCGTACTCGATCTCGACCGACGGTACCTGCCGCGTGGCCAGTCAGACGGTTGAGCCATCGAGTACAACCGGCCAACGTGTATTGACCGAATATGCGTACGGCGCCGCAGGCTGCAACAACATCACTGAAATCGACGTGACGGGTCAAACATTCGCCGGCGTCGCAATGACCAAGCGAAAGACTATTTTTGGCTACGGAACCAACTGCATCCACCCCGAGCTGATCACTGATGCAACAACTCAAAACACCACACTAGGCTACCGATATGACCTTGGGCTCCTAACGAAAGTGACAGATCCCAACGGCCTGCCGACGCAAGTCACGTACAACGATGTTGGACAGAAGACGCTCCTGCAACGTCCAGATGGAACGCAGGCCGCCACTACCTACGCTGCGTGCTCCTCGCCGAGCTACTGCGGCGACAGCTTGCTTAGGTATTCGGTCCAGACTCAGGAGGAGGACTCGACGAGCGCGCATACCCCCTTCTGGGATACCTTGTCCTACTACGATGCATTTGACCGGGAAACGTACAACGAGCCCCTTGCGTCAAACGGCCAACGACTAATTACCAAGCGAACGTTTGACACCTTGGGGAGGTTGTCGACTCAAACGAATCCGTACGGGAACGGCTTCTTAGCCTACAACACGACGTCGCAATATGATCTGGTGAATCGCGTGGTCTCGCAGTCGCGTCCCGTTAGTTCGTCGGATTCCACCATTCAGTCTACAACCTATAAATATTCTGGCCGAACGACGATAGTTACCGACCCGCGCGGGAACGCGACGACCAATCGCAGCGACGTTCTCGGCGAACTTGTAAGCGTTCTCGATCCCACACCCGGCGGGACGACGACCTATGTGTATAACTCCTTTGGACAGCTGACGTCCGCCATCGACCCGAACCTCGTCGCGACGTCGCGTACGTTCGATTCATTAGGGTATTTCGCCATTGGATCATCCGATCCCGACCGTGGCGGCTGGCACTACCAGTTCGATTCACTGGGTGAGCTAACTTGCATCCAGGATGCCAACACTCTTTCTGGGTGCACCCAGCAACTAACTTACGATCCGTTGGGCCGACCCTTGCAGCGCGTTGAGGTCGAGTCGACGACCAATTGGACGTGGGGCTCGAATCCCGCACTCCACGAGGTCGGTCAGCTGACTAAATTGGCGGATACATTTGATAGCGAGGAAAGCACGTTCGATACTTCTGGACGCCTGTCGACGCGAAAGATGACGATTATCGGCGGAGCAAGTTATCAGTATCTATTGACGTACAATTCCC
>CAYNCY010000426.1:0-3910 GCA_964395195.1 uncultured Steroidobacteraceae bacterium | reverse complement strand
GACGTCCTGCCGCTGACGGCGGTCGATGACTACGCCGAGACCGTCATCGCCCAGCAGGTGTCGCAGCTTCCGGGTATCGCGCAGGTCTCGGTCGGCGGCCAGCAGAAGCCGGCGGTCCGGGTGCAGATTGACCCGGCCAAGCTCGCGGCGGTCGGGCTGCAGCTCGAGGACGTGGCGAACCTGATCACGACGGCCTCAGTCGACGCCCCGCAGGGATCGATCACGGGGGCGACCCACAACTTCGCGATCTACGACAACGACCAGATCCTGAAGGCGGCGCCGTGGAACGACGTCGTGATCGCGTACAGGAACGGCGCGCCCATCCGGATCCGGGACGTCGGCGTCGCGGTCGACGGCCCCGAGAACTCGCAGGTGATCGCCTGGCAGAACGGCAAGCCCGGGCTCCTTCTCCTCGTTTACAAGCAGCCCGGCGCCAACGTCATCGACACCGTGCGAAAGGTCCGCGAAACGCTGCCCCGCATCCTGCTCGCGGTGCCACCCTCGCTTAAAGTCGACAACGTGGTCGATCGCACGACGACGATCAAGGCCTCGGTCGAGGACGTCGAGTACACGCTCCTCCTCACGATCGCCCTCGTCGTGATGGTGATCTTCCTGTTCCTCCGGAACTTCTGGGCGACGGTCATCCCGGGGGTCACGGTCCCGCTCGCGCTCCTTGGCACCGCGGCACTCATGTTCGCGGTCGGCTACAGCCTCGACAACCTGTCGCTGATGGGACTCACCATCGCGGTCGGCTTCGTCGTCGACGATGCGATCGTGATGCTGGAGAACATCTACCGCCACATCGAGGCCGGGATGACGCCGCGCGAGGCGGCGCTCAAGGGTTCCCAGGAAATTGGGTTCACGATCCTCTCGATCAGCATCTCGCTGGTCGCGGTGTTCATCCCGCTACTCCTGATGAGCGGCATCATCGGGCGCCTCTTTCGCGAGTTCGCGGTCACGGTGACGATGACGATCGCCGTGTCGGCGTTCGTCGCACTGACGCTGTCGCCGATGATGGGGGCGCTATTTCTGCGCGATGAGAAGCATGCCAAGCACGGGCGGTTCTACATGAAGCTCGAGCACTGGTTTGACCAGCTGCTCGCTGGCTACACGCGCGGCCTCGACTTCGTGCTCAGGCATAGGTTCGCGACGCTGATGCTCTTCTTCGTGACGCTGATCGCGACCGTCGCGATGTACGTCTGGGTGCCGAAGGGGTTCTTCCCGCAGCAGGACACCGGCATCATCGCGGGCCTCTCGGATGCGCCGCAGGACGTCTCCTTCAAGGAAATGGTTCGCCTGCAGCACGCACTCACCGACGTCGTCGCGAAGGATCCGGATGTCGAGAGCTGGGGCGCGTCGGTCGGTGGCTCGAGGCCCCTCAACAACGGCTTTGCGATCATTGGTCTCAAGCCACGCGCGGATCGGAAGGCGAGTGCGGATGAGATCGTCACGCGGCTCCGTGGCAAGCTCGCGGCCGTGCCCGGGGCGACCCTGTACCTGCAGGCGTCACAGGATCTCAACGTCGGCGGCCGGCTGTCGCGGACGCAGTACCAGTACACGCTGCAGGACTCGAACCTCGATGAGCTCAACGAGTGGGCGCCCAAGCTTCTCGGTGCGCTGCAGAAGCTGCCGCAGCTCCGGGACGTCGCCTCCGACCAGCAGAACTCGAGCTCGAAGCTCGCCCTCGTCATCGACCGGGACCAGGCCGCGCGCTTCGGCATCCAGCCGCAGCTGATCGACCAGACGCTCTACGATGCGTTCGGGCAGCGCCAGGTCGCACAGTACTTCACGCAGCTCAACAGCTACCACGTCGTGCTCGAGGTGACGCCGGTGCTGCAGGGAGATCCCAACACGCTGAACCGCCTCTACGTGAAGTCGCCGATCACCGGGAAGCAGGTGCCGCTGTCGACGTTCGCGAAGTTCGACACGAACCACAGCAGCTACCTGTCGATCAACCACCAGGGGCAGTTCCCGGCGGTGACGATCTCGTTCAACCTGGCCCCGGGCGTTGCGCTCGGCGTTGCGGTCGAGGCGATCCAGAAGGCGTCAGTCGACATCCACCTGCCAGGTGCGGTGCAGTCGACGTTCCAGGGTACGGCGCAGGCATTCCAGGCCTCGCTCAAGTCGGCGCCGCTCCTGATCCTCGCGGCGCTCGTGGTCGTCTACATCATCCTGGGGATGCTGTACGAGAGCTTCATCCATCCGCTCACGATCCTCTCGACGCTGCCCTCGGCCGGTCTCGGCGCGCTGATCATGCTGGCGGCGTTCCACTTCGATCTCTCGGTCATCGGCCTCGTTGGCATCATCCTTCTCATCGGCATCGTGAAGAAGAACGGCATCATGATGGTCGACTTCGCGATCCAGGCGGAGCGCGAGCAGCACATGTCGCCAGAGGACTCGATCCGACAGGCATGCCTGCTGCGCTTCCGGCCGATCATGATGACGACGATGGCGGCGCTCCTCGGTGCGCTTCCGCTGATGCTCGGCCGCGGCACGGGCTCGGAATTGAGGCAGCCGCTCGGGTACACGATGGTCGGCGGCCTGATCCTCAGCCAGGCCCTGACGCTATTCTCAACCCCGGTCATCTACCTGTATCTTGATGGTCTCAGCGTCCGGTTCGCGAAATGGCGCGAGCGGCGCCGCGCCAAGAGCGCTGGGGACGCGCCCGACGGGCACGCGCCCGAGCCGACGGCGTGACAGGAATCGCGCCGCATCGGTGCGGCGGCGATGGACGGCAACAACCGTGAAAGTACTGCTGGTCGAGGACAATGAGCGGGTCGCGGGCTTCGTGGTCAAGGGACTCAACGAAGCCGGGCACTCGGTCGATCACGCGGCGAACGGTCGCGACGGTCTTTTCATGTCGGCGAGTGAGCGCTACGACGTGATCGTGATGGACCGCATGCTGCCGGGCAACATCGATGGACTCGCCATCATCGAGACGCTCCGCAAGACCGGAAACCGTACGCCGATCCTCATCCTGAGTGCGCTTGCGGACGTCGATGAGAGGATCAAGGGCCTGCGCAGCGGTGGCGATGACTACCTGACGAAGCCCTTCGCGTTCGGCGAGCTGCTGGCGCGGATCGACGTGCTCGCGCGGCGGACCGAAGGCGGGGGCGGGGAGCGGGTGCTGCAGGTGGGTGATCTCAAGATGGACGTGCTGTCGCGGCGGGTCACGCGCGGCGCGCGGTCGATCCCGCTGCAGCCGCGCGAGTTCAAGCTGCTCGAGTACCTGATGCGCCACGAGAACCAGGTCGTGACCCGCACGATGCTGCTCGAGGCGGTCTGGGACTACAACTTCGACCCGCAGACCAACGTGGTCGATGTGCACATCAGCAAGCTTCGCCAGAAGATCGAGAGTGAGACCGAGACGCCTCTCGTGCGCACCGTCCGGAACGCCGGCTACATGATGTGCGTGCATGAATAGGCTGATCCGCTCATCGGCCGTCACCTGGGCGATCGGCTACGTGCTGCTCGGCCTCGCGGCGCTCGCCGCGTTCGCGGTGTCGCTCTGGTATGCCTGGACGGTGACGATCGGCGAGAGCCGGGCGGACCTCCTGCGGGACGATGAGCAGCGGATGAGCGAGGTGTTCAGGCGCGAGGGGCCCGCGGGGCTCGCGGATTACATCGAATCGCGCATCGCGATGCGGATCCCCGGTGAACGAATCCTGCTCCTGACCGACGGCTCGCAGCAGCGCCTCGCCGGCAACATCGAGGCGTGGCCGACCGGGCTCGGGGAGAGAGCGCGCGCGGACTCGCTCATGCTCGACGTCGACGGGCACACGGTCCCGGTGGTGCTTGTGCATGCGACGCTGCCGGGCGGGTATCACCTGCTGGTCGGCCGAGACAACACTCGCTTCCAGCCGCTCGAGCGGCGGTTCTCGACGGGACTGGCGGCGGCGGTCATCTTCCT
>CAYNCY010000425.1:0-3925 GCA_964395195.1 uncultured Steroidobacteraceae bacterium | reverse complement strand
CCGCGAACTCGTGACCGCGGGCGCGAAGCCCTTCTATGCGTTCTCGGCGGGCGTGGCGGTCAACGTCGTGCTCGGCTACGTGCTGTCGGCACACGTGTTCGCGGATTTCTGGCGGCACTTCGGCGAGTAACGTGGCGCTCTTCGCCAAGAAGCCGCGCCCGATACCGCCCGCCTGCGGCCGGTGCCGGTACTTCGCGACCGAGGCGCACGAGATCGAGGCGGAGATCCCCGGGCTCGTCGTGATGGGCTCAGGCTACAGCGCGGTGCGCGCGGGCGATGGCCTCTGCCGCCTGCACCAGCGGTACCTGAGCGAATCGCACGTCTGCGACCGCTTCCAGCCCGCCACCTGAGCTCCCCTCGCGCGTGCGGAGTGTCCCGCCGCATGAGGTAGCCCTGGCCGAAGCGCGTCTTGAACGTCTCCGTGCCCTCGAAGCCGCAGCTCCTGTAGAACGCCGCGGCGTGGGGGTTGCCGATCACGTGCAGCGCCTGCGCCCCGCGCGAACGCGCGAGTCCGACGCCGTGCTCGAGGAGCGCCCGCGCGATCCCCTGCCGCCAGAGCGCGGGCTCGACGAAGAGCGCATCGAGTTCGGCGTCGCCGTCCTCTCGCGGCACGACGGCCGCAAAGCCGACGACGGCGGCGTCGCGTTCCGCAACGAACACGTGCCCCTCGAGTATCCGTGCGGGCGGAACGTCGATCGCATCGGGGTGTTGAAGGAGTGCGGCGCGATCGCCCGCGTTCCCGAGCGATGCCCGCGTCTGCAGCGCCTCGAGCGCCGCACGCTCATCCGGCACCGCCGCGCGGATCGCGAGCGGGCCGCTCATCGAAGCGCCCGGTCAGCGTGCGGGAACCCGACGACGGGTCAGACGGCGACCATCCGGTGAGGATAGTCGCCGTGCCCTTGTCCGGCTAGCCGGGACTCACGCCCGGCCCGACTCGCCTGCCTACTTCGCGTGGCTCGGGACGAAATCTTCCATGACGGCCTTGCGCAGGAGCTTCGGCGGCATCAGTCCCTGCGCCAGCACGAAGTCGTTGAACGCCTGCCGGTCGAAGTGCGAGCGCAGCGCGAGCTGCGCCGCCTGACGCGTCTCCATCAGGCGCTGGTAACCGTAGAAGTACGACACCGCCTGCCCGGGCTGCCGGAACACGTAGCGCTGCATCTCCTGGGTCGCCATGCCCTCCGAGAGGCACACCTCTTCCATCAGGAAGCTCTTGACGTCCTCGGGCGCGATGCGGCCGAGGTTGACGAGCGGATCCAGGAACGCTCGCGCCGCGCGCTGCGCGCGCGCCTGCAGCGCGAAGAGCTGCCCGTCGAGCGGCTCGTACGGCTGCATCTCGGCCTCGGCGTAGAGCGCCCAGCCCTCGACATTGACGCTGTTGAACGCAAACACCGCGCGTGCCGTCGAGACACCCGCCTCGATCATCTTCGCGAACTGCAGCTCATGGCCGGGCCGCGCCTCGTGCGCGGTCAGCGACCAGGTCGCCGCCTGGTGCGAGAAGTCATCGAACACGAGGTTCTTGCCGGACTTGGCGGGCGCCATGCCCGTCGTCAGCACGAACTCGCCGTATTCGCCGGTGTTGCCGATCAGCCGGGGCGGGCTCATGTGCGGCGCCGGCTGCTGCGCGTTCTCCGCGTCGGTCGCGAGGCGGATCGAGGCCGCGCGATCGGGGAGCGTCACGATGTGGTTGGTGCGGATCGCCGCCTCGATGAGTCCGAGGCGCTCGCGGTAGAGCGCCATGACCTGGTCTTTCGGGATCTGCTGCTCTTTGAGCTTGCGGATCACCGCGTGGTAGTCACCGTCCGGGAGGCCTTTCTCCTTCGCGATGAGGCCGGCGGTGATGTTCATCTGGTTCCGGATCTCGGCGAAGGAAGTGAGCGCCTTCGCGATCAGCTCCTCGGGCGAGATGTCGACCCCGAACTGGTGCAGGTTGTCGGCGTAGACTTCCGCCGGCAGCAGGTGGTCGGCGCGCGTCTTCGGCAGAATGTCCGAGGTGAGCCACGCGGTGTAGGCGTTGAGCTCCTTCTCGAGTGCCGCGAAGCTCTTCTGCCAGCCCGTAACCTTGCTCGTCTCGAGGAGCTTCTTCATGCCGGTGATCAGGGTCGGCGCGTCGCTGATGGCCTGCTCGACCTCGGCGCGGTAGGGACCCATGAGTTTCGGGTCCGCCTGGATGCGCTCGAGGGTCCGTGCCTTGACGAGCTCGGCGATCGGCGCGAAGCCCTTGGTCGTCCCGGCGTACTTGCCGAGGCGCGCAATCACCTTCTGCTGGCGTGCGAGCGGGATGCGCGGATCGATGGTTTGCTGCACGACGCCGTAGACGAGGCCGGTGACGTCGACGTACGGGATAAAGTACTTGCGTGCGAGCTTGTTGGACGTGAGGTTGTCCTCGCACGCGCTGATCAGGATCTCGAGATCCTGCTTCACCTTGGGGTCGGTCTCCTTGGCGAGGCGCGCGCGGTAGTCCGCCGCGGCCGCGGCGAGGTCCGCGTTCTGCGCATCGTAGGTGTCGCGCGAGTAATCGGTGATCGCCTCGTCGAGTCCGTCGACGCCAAGCTGGCCCGCGGTCTCGGGGTTGTACTTGGCGAGGACGCCGAGCAGCACCTTGGCATTCTCGTTGCTCCTCGTGACCCACGCCTGCTCGGCGGCGTGCGCACCGGCGGCGGTCATCGCGAGCGCGACGATGACCAGCAGTTTCTTCAGCATGACCATGACGACAATCCTTTGACGGGTACTTGAGGCGCGTCATGCTACAACAACAGGTCGCACGGATTGCCTGAAATACGCGGCATCAGCGTTGTTGCGTCGCGAGATTGCCGACGTGCCACGTTCCCTCGACAGGCTCGAGAAAGGTGCGCTCCTCGCGTGCGATGAACCGTTTGTCCTGCGCGACGAGGAAGTTCTCGCGTGCCTCGACATCGGCCTTCAATCGTGCGCGGTACGCCTCGTACGCGGCGAGCGACTCGAACGCGATCAGGCCCCAGCCGATGTCGTTGGTCCCCTCGAGCGGCAGGAAGTAGCCGAGCAGGCGCCCGCCGAGCCGAGGGATGATTGCGCCCCAGCGCTCCGCGTAGGCCTTGAACGCCTCGCGCTGGAAGGGATCGATCCGGTAGCGGATGAAGACGGTGATGGCCATCGGCGGACTCCCGTTGTTCGGACGCCCACAGCATGCCCGCTTGCCCCGTATCGATGGTTCGGCTACGGTCGAACCATGAGTGACGGACCCAACATCGCGCGGATCGGTGCGCTTCTCGGCGACCGGGCGCGCGCGGCGGCCCTGACCGCGCTCCTCGCGGATCGCGCGCTGACCGCGACCGAGCTCGCAGCCGTCGCCAGCGTCACCAAGCAGACGATGAGCGCGCATCTCGCGCGCCTCCTCGAGGCCGGCCTCGTCGCAGTGGAGGCGCAGGGAAGGCACCGCTACTTTCGTCTCGCGGACGAGGACGTCGCCGCGCTCCTCGAGTCCCTGATGGGGGTTGCGTTTCGCACCGGCGCCGTCCGGCTCGTGTCGAGCCCGCGCGAACCCGCGCTTCGCGCCGCGCGCGTCTGCTACGACCACCTCGCAGGCGAGCTGGGCGTGGTCGCCTACGAAACGCTCCTCGGTCGCAGGGTGTTCGAGCTCGTGCCCGCGGGCCTCGGCCTCACGCCCTTGGGCGCGGAGTGGTTCACGCGCGCCGGCATCGATGTTGCCGCCGAAAAGGCGAAGCGCCGCGCCTTCTGCCGCCCGTGCCTCGACTGGAGCGAGCGGCGCCAGCACTTGGGCGGCGCACTCGGCGCCGCGCTCCTCGAGCGCACCGTCGCGCTCGGCTGGGCGCGCCGCGCCCGGAACTCGCGCGTTGTCATGTTCAACGCCCCCGCGCGTAGCGCCTTCCTCGCCTGGCTCGGCGGCGATGCGCGCCCGCGGGCGAGAAAGCCACCGCGCCCGGGACGC
>CAYNCY010000424.1:0-3935 GCA_964395195.1 uncultured Steroidobacteraceae bacterium | reverse complement strand
CGCGGATGCAGCGCCGAGAGCTTGACCGAGATGGAGGGCGCCGACTCCGGCGTCGTGTCGCGCGCACGCTTGGCGGCCACGCCGAGTGAGTCGATCGCACGGGCGTAGGCTTCGAGGTAGCGGTCGGCGTCCTGCATCGCGAGCGCGGCTTCCCCGAGCATGTCGAAGGAGTAGCGATAGCGCGCGTTGGTGCCCTCGCCCGCGCGCGTGAGCGCCTCCTCGATCGTCCGGCCCATCACGAACTGGTGACCCATGATGCGCATCGCCTGGCGAAGCGCGGTGCGCACCACCGGCTCGCCGACGCGCGCCACGAGGTTCCGGATGAAGCCGGCGGGATCGCGCTGGGTGCCGGCATCGGGCTGCACCAGGCGACCCGTGAGCATGAGTCCCCAGGTCGAGGCGTTGACGAAGAGCGAGCCGCCGTCTGAGAGGTGCGCGGCCCAGTCGCCCGCGCTCAGCTTGTCCGCGATCAGCCGGTCGGCCGTCACGGCGTCGGGGATCCGCAGCAGCGCCTCGGCGAGGCACATCAGGATCACGCCCTCCTGCGAGCCCAGGTCGTACTCGCGCAGAAACGCGTCCATCCCCGAGTGCTCGATCCGCTCGCTGCGCACCGTCTCGACGAGCCCGACCGCCTCGGCGATCACCGCGTCGCGCTCGGAGTCCTCAAGCCGCGCGAGCGGGAGGATCTCGCGCAGCACCGTCTCCTCGTCGGCCAGCCACAGGCGATTGATCGCCCGTCCGACGGCTGATTCGAGCGGCTGACCTTCGGCAACGATGAACGGCGGCATGGCAGAGTCCCCCAAATGATTTCGCTACTCTAGTTCGACATTTGCAGATGAATGAGCTTTATTTGTATAGTTTCATAGTTGTTTCGACTACCGGTGCTGCCGATGGATCACCCGCTCGACCGGACAGACCGCCAGATCCTGGCGCTCCTGCAGAAGGATGGCCGCCTCGCGGTTGCGGAGCTCGCACGGCAGGTCCACCTCTCCTCCACCCCCTGCCTCGAACGCGTCCGCCGTCTCGAGCGGGCGGGCTACATCCGGGGCTACGCCGCCGACCTCGACCCCGGACTCCTCGGCGCCGGCCTCATTGCCTTCGTGGAGGTCCAGCTCGACCGCACGACCCCGGACGTCTTCAACCGCTTCCGGGACGGCATGGTGGGCCTGACCCCCGTCCAGGAGTGCCACATGGTGGCGGGCGGCTTCGACTACCTCCTCAAGGTCCGCACCGCCGACATGGGCGCCTACCGCCGCTTCCTCGAGGACCTGGCGGGCATCCCGGGCATCGAGCAGACGCACACCTACGTCGTCATGGAAGAGGTCAAGTCGACGCGCGCGATCCCGATCGACACGCGCTGAGCGCACCGTCCCTCAATTCCGGCCGCGGGCCCGGTAGTCGGCGAGGATGCGCGCGTGGTCGAAGGCGAGCGGCGGCGGGGCCGCCGGGTCGATCGCGCGGACCGCGCGCGCATCGTCCGCGGCCACCGGGCTGCCGTGGGCCGTCGCGACGTACACGACGCTGACGGTGTGCCCGCGCGCATCGCGGGCGGGGTCGGAGTACACGCCGAGGAGCGCGCCGAGCACGACCCCAAGGCCCGTCTCCTCCCTCGCTTCGCGCACTGCAGCGGCCTCGACCGTCTCGCCGACGTCCACGAACCCGCCCGGCAGCGCCCAGCCGGGCGGCGGGTAGCGCCGCTCGATCAGCACGATCGGCCGGCCGGGGCAATCGAGGAGCTCGATCACGATGTCGACGGCGAGCTTGGGCGTCACGGGTACGGGCACGGCGGCAGTATCGCCGAGCCGGTGACTCCCTTGATACCGGTACCGCCCGCCCACACCGAAGGGAAATGAGCTCCCCCAACCCCGGCAGCCCCGCCTCCGCCACCCCTGCGCCCGCGACACGACCCGTCGGCGCGGCCTCCTTCGCGACCGACGTCCTCGAGCGCTCGCGCGCGGTCCCGGTGCTGGTCGACTTCTGGGCCGCCTGGTGCGGTCCCTGCCGCGCGATCGCGCCGCTGCTCGAACGGCTCGCCCGCGAGTACGCCGGGCGCCTCGACGTCGCCAAGCTCGACACGGATGCGGAGCCCGCGATCGCCAGCCGCTACGGCATCCGAAGCCTCCCGACGCTCGCGCTGTTCCGGAACGGCGCCATCCTCGACACCGTGATCGGCGCGCAGCCCGAGGCGGTGCTGAGGCGCCTGATCGAGTCCCACCTCGAGCAGCCGACCGACCGCGAGCGCGAAGCCGCGCTCGCGATCGCCCGCGCCGGCGATCCGGAAGCGGCGATCGCGACGCTCGAGCACCTCGCGCTCGCGGAGCCCGATCGACCGCTGCACCGCCTCGCGCTCATCGACGTCCTGATCGGGGCCGGCCGCCTCGAAGCGGCGGATGAACACCTCGCGCATCTGCCCGCGAGCGTCGCCGCGGAGCCGGAGGTCGCGACGCGTCGCGCGCGGCTCGAGCTTGCGCGCCTCGCGCGCGCGGCACCCTCCGCCGACCCGCTCGCGCGCACTCACCGCGCGGCGGCGCAGGACTTCCTGGCCGGGCGCGAGCGCGAGGCCATCGACGGCTGGCTGAGTATCTTGCGGGTCCGTCCCGACTTTGGCGGCGGAACGGTGCTGGCGGCGCTGCGCGCCGCGTTCCGGGTGCTCGGCAGCGAGCATGCGCTCGTGCGTGCGGCGCGCCGCGAGATGGCGGCGCTCGTCCACTGAAGCGGCGTCAGCTCCGACCCTGACGGCGCGCGAGATCGATGAGTTCGCGGCGCGCCTTCTTGTCGGGGCGACCGTCGGAGCGCGGCACCGCGAGCGCGGCGAGACGGTGCTGGATCTGCCACTCGATGCCGCGCGCAACGCTCGAGGCGCTCTCGCGATAGCAGCTTCGCGCCTCGGGCGCGGGGCCGCGCCTGACCGGGAGCGCGAGCACCTCGACCTCGACGTCGCGTCCGCCCTGTGCGAGCACGATGACATCGCCCCGGTGCACCGCCCGCGCGGGCTTGGCGCGCGCGCCGTTGACGGCGACGCGGCCGTTCTCGACGGCGCCCGCGGCGAGCGAACGCGTCTTGTAAAATCGTGCGTGCCACAGCCAGCGATCGAGGCGTTGCTCGCCCCCGCTCCCGGCATCGTCCTCGGATGCATCCTCGGACGCATCCTCGGCCGCCTTGCGCGCGTCGCGCCGCTTCATGCCACTTCGTCCCCTGCGTGGGTAAACCAGGTCAGTGGCAGTGATTTTGCCTATACTTTCCACTCCTTTGTTGCCCGGATCGAGCTATGCCCCCGGCTTTCGATGAGCGCCTGGCCGCCGACACGAACGCGCTGCGCGAGCAGGGCCTCTACAAGAGCGAGCGCCTGCTCGGCTCGCCGCAGGGTGCGCTGATCCGCGTGGCCGGCGGCCGCGAGGTCGTGAACCTGTGCGCCAACAACTACCTCGGACTCGCCAATCACCCGTCCGTCCGCGAGGCCGCGCACCGCGCGCTCGACCAGTACGGGTTCGGCATGGCCTCGGTGCGCTTCATCTGCGGCACGAACGGCGTGCATCGCGAGCTCGAGGGTGCGCTCGCGCGCTTCCTCGGCACCGAGGACGCGATCCTCTACTCCTCCTGCTTCGATGCGAACGGCGGACTCTTCGAGACCGTGCTCGGCGAGGAGGACGCGGTGATCTCGGACAGCCTCAACCACGCCTCGATCATCGACGGCATCCGCCTCTGCAAGGCGAGCAAGTACCGCTACGCCAACCGCGACCTCAACGACCTCGAGGCGAAGCTCACGGATGCCGCCGGCGCGCGCACGCGCATGATCGTCACCGACGGCGTTTTCTCAATGGATGGCACCTTCGCGCCGCTCGAGGGCATCGCCGAGCTCGCGCGCCGTCACGATGCGCTCGTCGTCGTCGATGACTCGCACGCGACGGGCTTCATTGGCGCGCGCGGACGCGGTA
>CAYNCY010000423.1:0-3939 GCA_964395195.1 uncultured Steroidobacteraceae bacterium | reverse complement strand
GTAGACATTTCCACGGACGGCATCACGCGCCACGTCGTATTCCCACACGGGAAGTTGCGCGGCGCCGATGGCGAGTTCGTAGCGGGCTTCCGCCGAGCGCAGCGCATCCTCCATCTGCTTGCGCGGCTGGATGTTGATGCAGACGCCGGCGTAGTGCGTGGCGCTGCCGCGGGCATCGCGCGCGGTCACCCGCCCCCGCTCGTGCAGCCACCGCCACTGGCCGGCGCGGGTCAGCACACGATACTCGACAGCGTAGTGGTCAAGCGCGCCGCGCAGGGTGTCATCGCCCGTTCGCGCGTAGCGCTCGAAGTCCTCGGGGTGGATTCTCGAACGCCAGCGCTGCAGGGCGCCCGCGCCGTTGCACGGGTCGATGTCGAAACGCTCGCACCAGTCGTCCGCCCAGCGATAGTCGCCCTCGACGTCGCCGTCCCACAGGCCGATGTCGGTGCCAACGACCGCGGCCTCGAGCCGGGCTTCGCTCGACCGGACTCGCTCCGCGTCCTGGTGGCGCTGGATGACAAAGGCGGCCAGCGAGGCTGCAAACTGAATGAGATCCGTTTCCCGCGCAGTCGGGGATCTGCGCTCCCCGTAGTACGCCGCCAGCGTGCCGAGCAGCCGGTCGGCGTCGTCGACGATCGGTACCGACCAGCAGGCCCTGAGCCCGAACGAAAGCGCGATCGACGCGTGACTCGCCCAGAACGGAGAGGTCTCCACGTCGTCAACGACGACCATCGCGCGTCGCGCCGCCGCAGTTCCACAGCTGCCCCTGCCCTCCTCGATCGGTACCGGTCCGATGGCGCGCGCGTAGTCGGCGGGCATACTCGGGGCGGCGCCCGGTACGAGCAGGCGGCCGGTCGGGTCGACCAGGAGAACCGTGCACAGGAGACCTTCCGACCAGGACTCCACGTAGCGGACGAGGCCATCCAGCAACTCATTGAGCGGAGACGCCGATCCCAGCATCGCCAGCAGGCGAACCTGCGTGCTCAGGGCGTCTGCGGGCGAGCCGGAGGGTGGGACACCGCGGAGCAGCGTGTCGACGGAGCCGACCCAGTTCTTGCGCTTGGCGCGCGAGGTCATTCGACTTCCTCCGACGGCGGAATATCCGGTCTGGTCGCCATCGTGCTATTCCCCGGTCATCGACAGGTGTCCACTACGCGCGGCGTTTCCGCAATAAACCTACGCCGACGGGCGGGCGCAGTTCGCGCCAAGCGGCGTGGCAGCGCACCACAGCGAGTCCGGTTCGCCGCGACCTCGAGCGTCCTCAGTCAGCAGGTCTCGGACACGCGAATCTCGAGCCCTGCCGAGCGATAGGCGGTCCGGATGTTGTGGACGATGCGGTCGCGGTCTGCGGCGCTGATGATCTCGGCATCGTGCGGCGGCTCGAAGCGGTGCATCGAGCCCGTGTAGAGCGCGAGGAATTCCTTTCCCTCCTCGAGGCGGTCGCTCTCGATCAGGAGCACCTTGCCTGCCTCGCGGTACCTGAGCTCCGAGCGGCCGATGGCAGTGACGGACCAGCCGTCAGAGCTTTCGAAGGTTCGGTCATTGGGGCGGCTGATCATGGACACCGAGGGTACCCCCAGACGGGCGCAAAGATCGAGATACATCGCTTGGTTGGCGTGCAAGCGCCATCAGGGCGAGAGTCGGTCCGATTTGCGCGCTAACCGGCAACGCGCGCGAGTACGACGAGCGTCGTCAGAACAGTGATGGCGCCCCCGATTCGCGTCGCGATCTGCGCGAACGGCATCAGCTGCATGCGGTTTGCCGCCGTCAGGATCGCGACGTCGCCCGTGCCGCCCTGGCCACTGTGGCAGGCGTTCACGATCGCGGCATCGATGGGGAAAAGCCCGACCCAGCGTCCGACGACGAATCCCGTGCCGATCAGCGTCGTTACGGTCGCGGCGATCGTGATCAGGTTCGGTAGCGCCAGCGCCTCGACCAGCTTGTCCCACGGGGTGAGTGCCACGCCGATCGCGAACAGGAGCGGATACGTCACGGCCTTCGCGAAAAACTGGTAGACGACGAACGCGCCTTGCTGGACCTGCGGCGAGACGGCGTGCGCGAGTTTCGCGAGCACGGCGAGAAAGAGCATCGCGACCGCGGGCGGGATCCCGATCAGCCGGTAAATGATCGTGCCGACGAGGTAAAGCGCGATCGCGGTCATTCCGGCCGCGGCGAGATGACTCACATCCATCGACGCCGGAATCTGCTCGGCTCCCGCGTCCATGTCGTCGTGTTCCCCCGGCTGCAGTCGGCCTTCGCCCGTAAGCGTCGGTCGACGCTTGCCAAGGAAGTTCAGGGCGCCGGCGATCAGGATCGCCGTGAGGCTTCCGACCATGACCGGAGGCAGGACCTGGCCGAACACCGCGTCCTGCGGCTGATGGAGGATGTCCGAGTAGCCGAGCGCGAGCGGAATCGCGCCCTCCCCCACGCCACCCGCCATCACCGGCACCACGATGAAGAGGAGCGAATGGCGCGCGCCGAGTCCGAGCGCTGTCCCGACGAGCGTGCCGACCAGGAGCGCTGCGATCGATCCCGCCGCGAGTGGCACAAAGATCTTGAGGAACCCACGCACGAGGATCGTGCGGTCCATGCCGAGGATGCTGCCGACGACAATGCAGGCGATGAAGAGGTAGAGGAAGTTCGTCGACTTCGTAAAGTCAGTGACGACGCCGACCAGTGTCGAGGGGATCACGTGATAGAAGACGAGGCACGAGGGCAGGAACGTCGCGAACACCGCGCCACCGCCAATGTCCCGGACGATCGGGATCCGCTTGCCGAGCTCGCCACACGTGAACCCGCACACGGCCAGGACCCCGATCATGAAGTTGATCTCGGTTGGCACCTTCGGGCTCGACACGAAATAGACCGTGACGGCGAGGAGCACGACGTGCACCGGCAGCGGCACGACCCCGATGCGGATCTCCATCAGGCGCCACCACGCCTCGCGCCGGGACGGGGCGCGGGATTCGGGAGGTGAACTCGGCGGCTGGCTCATGGCTCTTCCTGGCGGTGGATGGCGGTGGCGCCTCTCTCCCGGGCGCGGAACGGAATGTTCATTCACGTTCGGCACGGGGGCGTCTTGCTCGCCGTATTGTTGTCGAGACGGGTTCGCCGGGCGAGCGGCCGGTGGAGGGGTCCCCGCCGCTGGGTGGGTTCCGCTACCGCAACCAAGGGGTGGCGGCCGGTGGAGAACGTTAGGCAGGAAAGCGTTGTAACGCTATGAATATAGTGCATAAATGTTGGGGCCGACCCGCGAGCCCCACCGCCACGACGACCCGCGGTACCACGTATCAGAACGCTGTAGTCCGGGCCCGGCGAACGCGTGCGGTGTCGTGGAATGGTGAACCGCGTCTGCGGATCCTCTGCACAACGCCGATATAAAAAGGACAGGCCTGACGAACGTCGTCCGGAGACCCGCCTGAACGCCCACGCCCTGCTCGGTTGCCTCGTCCTCGCCGTCCTCTGCACGTCCGTGCCGAGCAGTGAAGCCGTTGCGCCGGCACCCCGGGATCCGAGCGCCGCGATACCCGCGCGCCCGACGAGCGAAGTGACCGCGGAGGCGCTCGCGGAGTCGGTCCACGGCGACTGGGCGGAGGTCAAGAACACGGGCTCAATGCTGCCGGTGCTGTCCGCGAGCGATCTCGTCGTGACGCGCCCGGTCAACATCCGCGATCTCAGGGTCGGCGACATCGTCGTCTTCGTCGTTCCGGCACGGACGCTTCCGGACGGCCAGCTCATCCAGCACCCGCGCGTCGTGCACCGCGTGGTGCAGCGCCTCGACTGCGACAAGCGCGGCTACTGCCACCGGGTCCGGACGCAGGGTGACAACGTGAAGACGCCCGACCGCTGGAGCACGACGCAGGCGAACCTGGCCGGACGCGTCGTCTACGTCGTCGATGGTCGGACGGGCGCCGTGCGCGACATGCGCGCGAGCCGCAA
>CAYNCY010000422.1:0-3941 GCA_964395195.1 uncultured Steroidobacteraceae bacterium | reverse complement strand
TGCTCCTGGTCGCCGTCTGGCTCGCGAGCGGCACCTACAAGGTGGGCCCCGCCGAGAAGGCCGTGGTCACGCGCTTCGGGCGCTTCGTCGGCGTCACGGAGGGCGGCATGAACTGGCGCCTGCCCTGGCCGATCGAGGCCGAGCAGATCGTCAACACCCAGGCGTTCCTGAGCTTCACCGACCACACCCGCATGCTGACCCAGGACGCGGCGCTCGTTGAGATCAACATCGCCGTCCAGTACCGCCGCTACGATGCGCGCGCGTTCGTCTTCAACATCGTCGACCCCGAGCAGACGCTGGGCGAGGCTTCCGAGAGCGCGATCCGCGAGGCGGTTGGCCAGAGCACGCTCGAGGCGGTGCTCGAGAAGGGCCGGCAGGACATCGCGGTGCGCACCCGCCAGCTCATCCAGCGCACGCTCGATGCCTACCGGACGGGCCTCGAGGTCATCAGCGTGAACCTGCAGGACGTCAACGTGCCCGATCCCGTCGCGCCCTCGCAGAAGGACGCGATCAAGGCGCGCGAGGACAAGCTCAGGATGAGCGTCGAGGCGCAGACCTACGCGAACCAGATCCTGCCGCCGGCGCGGGGCGAAGCGCAGCGCCAGCTCCTCAATGCCGAGGCCTACCGCCAGCAGATCGTCGCGAACGCGGAGGGCGAGGGCGCGCGTTTCTCGCAGCTCGCGGCCGCCTACGAGAAGGCGCCGGCGGTGACCCGCCAGCGCCTCTACATCGAGACGATGGAAGAGGTGCTCGGTCGCTCGACCAAGGTGCTCCTCGACACGAAGGGCACCGGCAACACCATCTACCTGCCGCTCGACAAGCTGCTCGAGAAGCGCAATCCCGACATCGTCCGGCCCGCGACGACGTTGCCGGACGTGACCGTGACGCCGGGCGCGCAGCGCGGCGATGGCGACGCGGATTCCCGCAGCCACCCGCAAGGGAGCCGCTGATGGACACACGCGCAGTTGCCGTCGCCGCCGGCACCGTCCTCGCCGTCGTGCTCGCGAGCCAGAGCATGTTCATCGTCAGGGAGACCGAGGTCGCGATCAACCTGCAGATCGGCGAGCTCGTGCGCTCCGACTACCAGCCGGGGCTCCACTTCAAGCTGCCGTTCGTGCAGAGCATCGAGAAGTTCGAGAAGCGGCTGATGACCCGCGACTATCCGAAGGAGCAGTTCCTGACGAGCGAGGGCAAGATCCTCAACGTCGACTTCTACGTGAAGTGGCGGATCGCCGACGTCAGCCAGTACTACCGCTCCACGGGTGGCGATGAGGGCAACGCCGCCGAGCGCCTCGCCGAGCTCGTCAAGGACGGCCTCAAGGGCACGATCGCGAAGCGCACGATCCAGCAGGTCGTGACCGCGGAGCGCTCGGAGCTCATTGCCGACGTCCTCAACTTCGCGGGCTCCAGCGTCAAGAAGCTCGGCGTCACGCTCGTCGACGTGCGCGTCAAGCGCATCGAGCTCCCCGAGGACGTCAGCGGCTCGGTCTTCAATCGCATGAGCAAGGAATTCATCCGCCAGGCGGAACAGCTGCGCGCCGAGGGCGAGGAGCAGTCGATCCAGATACGCGCCGAGTCCGATCGCCAGCGCACCGAGATCCTCTCCAACGCCGCGCGCGATGCCGCCAAGATCCGGGGCGAGGGCGATGCCAAGGCCGCGGGGATCTTCGCGGCCGCGACCTCCAAGAACGCGGAGTTCTTCGCGTTCTACCGAAGCCTGCAGGCCTACCAGAAGACCGTCGGCCGCGACGGCGACCTGATGATCCTGTCCATGGACAGCCAGTTCTTCAAGTACCTGCAGCAGCCGGGCGGGGCGAAGTAGGCGCGCCGATGCGCCCGCAGCCCGCCCGATCCGATGAGCATCGACTGGCACGACCTTGGGACCGCCCTGGCGCTCTACTTCGTGCTCGAGGGGCTGCTGCCGTTCCTGAGTCCCGCGGCGGCGCAACGCGTGTTCCTCGCGATGTCGCAGGCGCCGCCCGCGCAGATCCGCCTGATCGGCGTGCTCAGCATGGCGGCGGGCCTCATCCTCCTCTTCGTGGTCCGCGGCTGAGCGGCGCAGGCACTACCGGGTAGCAGCATGGGCAAAAACGTCGTAGTCATCGGCACGCAGTGGGGCGACGAGGGGAAGGGGAAGATCGTCGATCTCCTCACCGAACGCGCCGCCGCGGTCGCGCGCTTCCAGGGCGGCCACAACGCCGGCCACACGCTCGTCATCGACGGCGAGAAGACGGTGCTGTCGCTGATCCCGTCCGGGATCCTGCGCGAGGACTCGCTCTGCCTCATCGGCAATGGCGTCGTCGTCGCGCTCCCGGCGCTCCTCAAGGAAGCCGACATGCTGGTCGGGCGCGGGGTGCCCGTGTTCTCGCGCCTGAAGGTGAGCCCCGCGTGCCCGCTGATCCTGCCCTCGCACGTCGCGCTCGACCGTGCGCGCGAGCGCGCGCGGGGCGTCAATGCGATCGGCACCACCGGCCGCGGCATCGGGCCTGCGTACGAGGACAAGGTGTCGCGCCGCGCGCTACGGATTGCGGATCTCTTCCAGCGCGAGCGGCTCGCCTCGAAGCTCGGCGAAGTGCTCGACCTGCACAACTTCATGCTGCGCAATTACTACGGCGCCGATACCGTCGACTTCCAGCAGGTGCTCGATGAGACGCTGGCGCAGGGCGAGCGCGTGAAGCCGCTCGTGGATGACGTGAGCCTGCTGCTCCGGAACCTGCACCGCGCTGGCAAGAACATCCTCTTCGAGGGGGCGCAGGGCGCGCTCCTCGACGTCGACCTCGGGACCTATCCGTACGTGACCTCCTCGAACACGACCGCCGGCAACGCCGCGACCGGCACCGGCATCGGGCCGCGCGCGTTCAGCTACGTGCTCGGCATCGTGAAGGCGTACACGACGCGGGTGGGCTCGGGTCCCTTCCCGACGGAGCTCTTCGATGAGTATGGCGAGCACCTCTCGCGCGTCGGCCATGAGTTCGGCGCGGTCACGGGCCGGCGCCGTCGCACCGGCTGGTTCGACGCGGTCGCCCTCCGGCGCTCGATCCTGCACAACTCGGTGTCGGGACTCTGCGTCACCAAGCTCGACGTCCTCGACGGCCTCGACGTGATCAGACTGTGCACGGGCTATCGGATGCGGGGTGCCGTGAGCGACGAGCCGCCACTGCTCTCCGATCACTACGCGGACTGCGAGCCCGTGTACGAGGACATGCCGGGCTGGAAGGAATCGACGGTGGGAGTGACCGCGGACGCGGGGCTACCCGCAGCCGCGCGGCGCTACCTCGAGCGGATCGAGGCGCTCGCCGGCGTGCCGCTCGACATCGTCAGTACCGGGGCCGACCGCGAACACACGATCATCCGCCGGCACCCGTTTGACTGAGCGCGGGACGAAGGGCTCGTCCCGCGCCAGGTCCGAGCCGACGCCCGAACCCTTACTTGTTGCCGCAGGCGCCGCCGCTGCAGATGCGCTGGGCCTGGCCGAGCGCGTCCTGGTTCTCGATCGACTGGCGCTGCATGTCGGCGAGCGCGCCCTCGGGGACGCAGACGTCCTTGGCGAGGTGCGAGCCGATCGGCGTCTCGCTCTTGCACCAGATGGGTTTGCCGTCGCGGGTCGTCGGCTTGTAACCCTGGTTGCGCGCGAACTTGTGCAGCTCAAGGACCTGGGCGTCCGTGGTCGGGCCGGCGGCGGCCGAGGCCGAGGCCGGCACGCCGCCGAGGACGGGCGCCGGGCTCGCCGGCTGCACGGCGTTCACCACCGGCTTCGCGGCCGGGGCAGGGGTCGAGGGGTCGGTCGCGCAGGCGGTGAAAGCCAGGGTCGCGGCCAGGATCGGCAGTACGGTCAACTTCACGTTTATCACTCCGGCGCCGGGGCAAGGCGCGCTGGTGCTTAGAATGGTGCCCAGGAGAGGACTCGAACCTCCACGGTGTTACCCGCTAGTACCTGAAAC
>CAYNCY010000421.1:0-3941 GCA_964395195.1 uncultured Steroidobacteraceae bacterium | reverse complement strand
CTTCGGCAGGAAGCCGACGCTCAGCGCGCGGTCGGCGGCGCCGAAGGCGTCGGGCTTCCAGTCGAAGCACAAGAGCTTCACGTCCCAGCCGAGCGACTCGAGCGCGTGCGCGTGTACGAAGACGACCTTCTCGGCGCCGCGCGGTGAATCGAAGTGCGGGTGGACGAGCGCGACCTTCACGGTGTGGCGAGCCCCTCGAGCGCGCGCGCGAGCCGCGCCGGGAACTCCGCCTTGTTCGCGAGAAACCACGCGCGCGCGGCAGCGCCGAGCCCTGCGCGCACGGCGGGCGCGAGGGCGATGGCGTGCTCGATGGTCGCTTCGAGCGCGTCGGGCGGTGAGACGTAGAGGGTCGCAAGGTGCTGCCGGCCCCTCGCCTCGGCGCGGACGAGGAGCGCACGTTCCGGCGTCACGAGCTCGTTCATGGGCGGCGCATCGGTCGCGAGCACGAGCGCGCCCGTGCTCGCGGCTTCCGCGATGTAGTGCCCCCAGCCCTCGGTCTCGGAGGTGCAGAGGTGGATGCCGTGCTGGTTCTGCAGCGCCTTGAGTTCACGATCGTCGAGGAAGTGCGTGAGGAGTCGCACGTTCGCGGCCTCGATGGCCGGTGCCTTTCTGGGAAGGCTCTGCACCACCGTCAGCAGCGGCCATTCGGGGTGGCGGCGCCAGACCTCGAGCAGGCGCTCGGTGCCCTTCATCCGGCTCTTGCCGGCGACGTGCAGGAACGTGGGCGCGCGCGGGCCCTCGGCAAGGTAGCGGTCCGCGCTGTCAAAGCCCGTCAGCACGGGGTTCGCGCCGATCGCCTTGAAGAGCGCCGCCGTGTTCGGCGTCTTCGCCCAGACCGCATCGAAGGCGCCGAGGAGCGCGCGGTCGTGCCGATCGAAGAACTCGGGGTTCGGAACGATGACCAGGCGGCGCGCGCGGTGCATCTCCTCGGGCCACACGTGCTCGAGCATCACCGTGACGTCGAAGGGAAGCCCGGCCGCGCGAGGCGCCGCGCGGCTGCGCTTGAGCCGCCACGCCCCGAACGCGCGCACGAGGTTGAGGCGACGGCGCCGGCGCGCGTGCCGGGAGGGCACGGTCACGGTAACGGTGCAGCCAAGTTCGGTGAGCGCCGCCTTCAGGAGCACGATGTCGCGCGAGTTGCCGACGCCGTTCTCGAAGGCGACCAGGTTCACGTTCGTCACCGTCCGGGCATCCTCGGGTTCGCGTGCAGGCAGTGGGCGGCCGTCGCCGTCGGCGGCGCGAGGCACCCTACCGGAGCCGATCGGGCCCGCACAAGTGCGCGCCGGCCGCCAAGGGCCGGGCGTAGACTCAATCCCGTGCCGCCCTCTCCCTCGCGCCGCGCGTGAGCGCCGTTCCCGTCGTCTGTCTCGGAGAGACGCTCTGGGACGTGCTGCCGACGGGTGAGTTCCTGGGTGGTGCGCCACTCAACGTCGCCGCGCACCTGACGCGGCTCGGCACGCCGGCACTGCTCGTGAGCCGCGTCGGCGCCGATGAGCGCGGGCGTCGGGCCTTCAGCGAGCTCAAGGCCCTCGGGCTCGATACCAGTCGCGTGCAGGTGGATCCGTGGCTGCCGACGGGCGAGGCACGCGCGACGCTCGATGCGGCGGGCGCCGCGAGCTACGCGTTCCTCGCGCCCGCCGCGTGGGACCGGATCGAGGCCGACGAGGTCACGCTCGAGCGCGCGCACCGCGCCGCCGCGGTCGTCTTCGGCACGCTCGCGCAGCGTGGCACCGCAAGCGCCGGCACGGTCGGGCGCATCCTCGAGGGTGCCCGCTGGCGGGTGCTCGATGTGAACCTGCGCCCACCGCACGATGACCGCGAGGTCACGCTCGCCTCGCTCGCCCGTGCCGATTTCGTGAAGCTGAATGACACGGAGCTCGTGACGCTCGCCGGCTGGCTCGGGGTCGAGCCTCGGCCCGCGCCGCTCCTCGAGTGCCTCGCGGCGCGCTTCGGCACGACCTCGCTCTGCGTGACCAAGGGCGCCCACGGCGCGCTCCTCTGGCACGAGGGCGAGTGGTGCGAGGTGCCGGCCCCCACGACCGTCGTCGTCGACACCGTCGGTGCCGGGGATGCCTTCCTCGCGATGCTGCTCGCGGAGCTCCTGGCGGGTACCGGCGCGCCCCGCGCGATGGCGCGCGCGGCGCGGCTCGCCGCGTTCGTCGCGTCGATGCCGGGTGCGATTCCGCCCTACGAGGCCGGGACCTTTCGGGGCGACTGAGGCCCCAAACGACGAAGCCCCGCAGGGCGGGGCTTCGAAGTGCTTGTCATCAAGCGGGCGTCCAGCGGCCGGTCGGATCCCGGCCCCCGGTGCGCGGGATCACATGTCCATCCCGCCCATGCCGCCCATGCCACCCATGCCGCCCGGGGCGCCGTGCGAGTGGTCATCGTCCTTCGGGGCCTCTGCCACCATGACTTCGGTGGTCAGCAGGAGTCCCGCGACCGAGGCCGCGTTCTGAAGCGCGAGGCGCGTGACCTTGGTGGGATCCAGGATGCCCATCTCGATCATGTCGCCGTACTCGCCCGTGGCCGCGTTGTAGCCAAAGTTGCCCTTGCCTTCCTTGACGCGGTTGAGGACGACCGCACTGTCCTCGCCCGCATTCGCGACGATCTGGCGCAGCGGCTCTTCGATCGAGCGCGCCAGGATCTTGATGCCGAAGTTACGGTCCTCGTTCGTGTGCGAGAGCTTCTCGAGCGTCTTGACGACGCGGATCAGCGCAACGCCACCGCCCGGAACCACGCCCTCTTCGACGGCGGCACGGGTCGCGTGCAGCGCGTCCTCGACGCGGGCCTTCTTCTCCTTCATCTCGATCTCGGTCGCAGCGCCGACCTTGATCACGGCGACGCCGCCGGAGAGCTTGGCGACGCGCTCCTGCAGCTTCTCCTTGTCGTAGTCGGACGTGGCCTCTTCGGCCTGCGCGCGGATCTGCGCCACGCGCGCCTTGATGTCGGCACCCTTGCCGGCGCCGTCGATCAGCGTGGTGTTTTCCTTCTCGACGACGATCTTCTTCGCCTCGCCGAGATCCGAGAGAGTCGCCTTCTCGAGCGAGAGGCCGACTTCGTCGGAGATCACGGTGCCACCGGTCAGGATCGCGATGTCCTGCAGCATGGCCTTGCGACGATCACCGAAGCCCGGCGCCTTGACGGCGGCGACCTTGACGATGCCGCGGATGGTGTTGACGACGAGCGTCGCGAGCGCCTCGCCCTCGACGTCCTCGGCGACGATCAGCAGCGGACGGCCGGCCTTCGCGATGCCCTCGAGCACCGGCAGGAGCTCGCGGATGTTCGAGATCTTCTTGTCGTACAGGAGGATCAGCGGCTTCTCGAGCTCGACCGACTGGTTCGCCTGGTTGTTGATGAAGTACGGCGACAGGTAGCCGCGGTCGAACTGCATGCCCTCGACGACGTCGAGCTGGTTGTCGAGGCCCGAGCCCTCTTCGACCGTGATCACGCCTTCCTTGCCGACCTTCTCCATCGCCTCGGCAATCGTCTTGCCGATGCTCTCGTCGGAGTTCGCGGAGATCGTGCCGACCTGCGCGATGGCCTTGGTGTCCTTGCAGGGCTTGGAGAGCTTCTTGAGCTCCTCGACCGCGGCCGTCACGGCCTGGTCGATGCCGCGCTTCAGGTCCATCGGGTTGACGCCGGCGGCGACGGCCTTCAGGCCCTCGCGCACGATCGCCTGGGCCAGCACGGTCGCGGTGGTGGTGCCGTCGCCTGCCTCGTCCGAGGTCGAGCTCGCCACTTCCTTCACCATCTGCGCGCCCATGTTCTCGAACTTGTCCTTGAGCTCGATTTCCTTGGCGACGCTGACGCCGTCCTTGGTGACGGTCGGGGCGCCGAAGCTCTTCTCGAGCACGGCATTGCGGCCCTTGGGACCGAGCGTGACCTTCACGGCGTTCGCCAGGATGTTGACGCCGCGGACCATGCGGGTACGCGCGTCATCG
>CAYNCY010000420.1:0-3958 GCA_964395195.1 uncultured Steroidobacteraceae bacterium | reverse complement strand
CGGCGCCTCGCCGAGGAGGCGCTCACGCACCTCGCCCCTGCGCTCGGCGCGAGTGGCAAGCCCTGGACGCATTCGGCGTTCCTTCCGGGCGGTGACATGCCCGGGCGCGACTTCGCACCGTTCCTCGCCGACCTTGTCGCGCGCCTCCCGGCCTTTCCGGCCCCGCTCATCGAGCGCTGGGCGCGCGCCTACGGCACGCGCCTGCCGCGCATGCTCGACGGCGCCGTGTCGCCGGCGGAACTCGGCGAAGCGGTGCTCCCCGGCCTCTACGCGCAGGAGATCGACTACCTGCGAACCGTCGAGTGGGCGAGGACCGCCGAGGACATCCTCTGGCGCCGTTCGAAGCTCGGCCTGCACCTGCCGGCGGATGCACCCGCCGTGCTCGATGCGTGGCTCGCGCGCCATCCGGCGCCCGCCGCGAGGTAGCGCCGATGACGCGCTTCGTGCTCGCGCTCGACCAGGGAACGACGAGCTCGCGCGCGATCCTCTTCGACCACGCGGGCTCGCCCGTCGCGATCGCGCAGCGCGAGTTCACGCAGCGCTTCCCGGCACCGGGCTGGGTCGAGCACGACGCCGAGGAGATCTGGGCGACGCAGGCCGCGACGCTCGATGAGGTTCTCGTACGCGCGGGCGCGAGCCCGCGCGACGTCGCCGCGATCGGCATCACCAACCAGCGCGAGACGACGGTGCTCTGGGACCGCGCGACCGGCCGCCCCGTCGCTCCCGCGATCGTCTGGCAGGACCGGCGCACCGCGGATGCGTGCGCGCGCCTCAGGGAATCCGGCCACGAGCCCGAGGTCGTGCGCCGCACGGGCCTCAGGCTCGATCCGTACTTCTCCGGCACGAAGCTCGCGTGGCTACTCGAGCACGTGCCGGACGCACGCGCGCGCGCGGAACGCGGCGAGCTCGCCTTCGGCACCATCGACAGCTGGCTCATCTGGCAACTGACCAGGGGCGCCCACCACCTGACCGACGCGACGAACGCGAGCCGCACGCTCCTCCTCGACCTCGCGACCGGCGCGTGGTCCGAGCCCATGCTCGCGCTTCTCGGCATCCCGCGGGCGTGCCTGCCGACCGTCGTCGCCTCATCTGTCGATGCGGCGCGCGCGCCCACCGCGCTCATCGGTGGCCACGCGATCCCGATCACCGGCATCGCCGGCGACCAGCAGGCGGCGCTATTCGGCCAGGCGTGCTTTGAACCCGGCATGGTCAAGAATACCTACGGCACCGGCTGCTTCATGCTGATGAACGCAGGCACCGAGCCGCTCGCCTCGAAGCACGAACTCCTCTCGACGATCGCCTGGGACCGGAACGGGCGCCACTACGCGCTCGAGGGCAGCGTCTTCGCCGCGGGCGCGGTGGTGCAGTGGCTGCGCGACGGCCTCGGGCTCATCCAGCGCGCGGCCGATGTCGAGGCCCTCGCCGCCGAGGTCACCGACAGCGATGGCGTGTTCCTGGTGCCCGCATTCACGGGGCTCGGCGCGCCGCACTGGGACCCGTACGCGCGCGGCACGCTGATCGGGCTTACGCGCGGCACCGGTCGCGCGCACCTCGCGCGCGCGGCGCTCGAGTCGATCGCCTTCCAGACGGCGGACGTGCTGGTGGCGATGCAACAGGACGCGGCGCGCCCGCTCACCGAGCTTCGCGTCGACGGCGGAGCGAGCGCGAACAACCTGCTGATGCAGTTCCAGTCGGACCTCCTCGGCGTCCCGGTGCTGCGTCCGGTCGTCACCGAGACGACCGCGCTCGGCGCCGCGTACCTGGCGGGGCTCGGCGCCGGCTACTGGAACTCGGAGGCGGAGCTCGGCGCCAACTGGCGGATCGAGCGGCGCTTCGAGCCCGCCCGGAGTCGCGATTGGGCGGGCGAGCGCCTACACGCGTGGTCCCGCGCTGTCGGACGATCGCTCGACTGGGCGCGTTAGGCCCCGCCTTACCCCCTCGATCAATCGATAGGCAACGATTTCCGGCATATGTCATGTGCCGGGTCCATGATCCGTGACTCGCGCCACAGAGCGCCCGGCTCGTGGCTGGAATGCTCTGTCTCCGATCGGCGACGAGATGGGGACACGAGTGCCGGCGACCCAAAGCTTCGACTTCGCTCCGTACGCACAGATTCTGCGCACCCTCCTGCCGCGGGCCCGCGTGATCTACCTGTATGCACCGGACAGCGATCTCTTGTGGAGTTCCGACGGCGCCGACTCGGCCGACCTGCAGCCGAGGATCGCGGCGCTCCTCGAGAGCGCCAAGGCAAACCCTGCCACCGAAGCCGCCGGCGGCCGCCAGATGCTCGGCGACGCTCCGGCCTATTCCTTCCTGTTGCGCGATGAACTCGGCGCCGTACTCGGCGTGGCGGCGGTCCTCTGCCGCGAGGTCTCGCGCGACATGGAGATTCCGCCGTTCGAGTCGGTCGAGCGGACGCTGAACCCGCTCCTCGTGCTCGTGCGCCGCGACCTCGGTCATCAGCGCGTGCTCGTCGAGACCGGCCGGTTCAACATCGCCGATACCCAGGAGCTGCAGTGGCTCCTCGACGTGACTCAGGTTGATGCACCGACCGATGCCTCGGGCGACAGCCTGCAGGCGCTCCTCGATGCATTCGCGGTCCGAAGCGAATGTGACCTCGCGCTCCTGCACGTGCCGGGCCGCCGGCTCGAGCGCCTGAGCGTGCGCTGCGATGTGAGCGCAGAGGAGCTCGCGACGCTGCGTGCCGTGGTCGGTCAGCACTTGAATCGCGTCGCGCAGCTGCAGCAGAAGACGCTGATCGTCAACAAGGTGAAGGAAGGCGGCGCCGGCGGCCTCGTGCCGTTTCGCATCCTGTGCGTGCCGCTCATCCGCCGCGGCCAGTCGGTCGGCGTCGCGGTCGCCTTCAACCGCGCCGCGAATCGCCCTTTCGCGAACCGCGAGGCGCGCATGCTCGAGCGACTCGGCCCGCGCCTCCTCGAGATCATCGACGTGCGCTTCGACTCCACGACCGGCCTCATGACGCGGCACGCGTTCGACGAGCAGGCGGCGGGCGTCCTCGCGCGGAACGCGCAAGGTCCGCGCGCGCTCGTCTACGCGGACGTCGACCAGCTGCACTCCCTCAACGATCTCTTCGGCTTCGAGGCCGGGGATGCGGTGCTGCGCGGCATCGCCGATGTCTGGCGCGCGCAGGAGCTCCCGCCCGACAGCGTGACCGCGCGCCTGTCGGGCGACAGGTTCGTCGCACTCCTCGAGGGCAGCACGCTCGATGGCGCCCGCGCCTGGGCGGAGGCCACGCGCCTCGCGATCGGGGACCTCGCGCTGCCCGAGCGGTGGGCCGGGGTCACGCTGTCGGCGAGCTTCGGCGTCGCGACGCTCGCTCCCGGCGGCACGCTCGAGCACGCGCTCGCGGGCGCAGAGTCCGCCTGCCGTCTCGCCAAGGACCAAGGCAGCAACCGCGTCGAGTGCTTCTCGATGCCGGACTCCCGCGTCGCCGAGCAGCAGGGGGACCTAAAGCTCTACCGGGAACTCCTCGAGGCCTTCGAGAAGGGGCGCTTCCGCCTCTACGCGCAGCCGCTCGTGCCGATGTGGGACCCGAGCCGCCCGGTGCGCTACGAGATCCTGATCCGGCTGATCGACGCGCGCCAGCAGGTGATCGCGGCCGAGCGCTTCCTGCCGGTCGCGGCGCGGCACCAGCTGCTCGGCCGCATTGACCGCTGGGTGTTCGGCGAGCTCCTGACTCGACTCTCGGGCTGCGGGGCCTCGCTCGCGCAGACCGCGGCGATGTTCTCGGTCAACCTCTCGGCGCAGTCGCTGCAGCAGCCCGACCTCGCCGCGCAGATCCGCAACGCCCTCGTCGCCGCGCGCGTCGCACCGGCGCTCATCAACTTCGAGATCAACGAGAGCGCGATCGTCGGGCGCATCGCGGAGGCCGAGCGCTTCTTCACGGACGTGAGCGAGCTCGGCTGCGCGACCTCGATCGATGACTTCGGCACCGGCG
>CAYNCY010000419.1:0-3969 GCA_964395195.1 uncultured Steroidobacteraceae bacterium | reverse complement strand
GGGGGCGTCGAGCCCGGGGACGTACACCTCGCGGTGCAGGAATCGGGCATGGGTTCGCCCGGCGCGCCGGCAACGCCCGTCGACGGCGATGCGGTGCAGGTGCACACGCACCGCGGCATGATCCGCGGCCGCGGCCCGAACCAGTCGCAGTACTTGAGCCATATCCGCGGTGCCGATCTCACCTTCGGCATCGGCCCGGCGGGCACCGGCAAGACCTACCTCGCGGTCGCCTGCGCGGTCGAGTCGCTGCAGGCGGATCGCGTGCGCCGCATCGTGCTCGTGCGTCCCGCGGTCGAGGCGGGCGAGCGCCTCGGCTTCCTGCCGGGGGACCTCACGCAGAAGATCGACCCGTACCTGCGTCCGATGTACGACGCGCTCTACGAGATGCTCGGCTTCGATCGCGTGATGCGGCTCATCGAGCGCAACGTCATCGAGATCGCGCCGCTCGCGTTCATGCGCGGCCGGACGCTCAACGACTCGTTCATCATCCTCGACGAGGCGCAGAACAGCACCGTCGAGCAGATGAAGATGTTCCTGACCCGAATCGGCTTCGGCTCGAAGGCGGTCGTGACGGGCGACGTGACGCAGACGGACCTGCCGGGCAACCGCATCTCGGGGCTCAGGCACGTCATCGACGTGCTCGAGGGGGTCAACGGCGTCGCTTTCACGTTCTTCACCTCGCACGACGTCGTCCGCCACCCGCTGGTGCAGCGGATCGTGCAGGCCTACGAGCGCGCGGGAGAGGTGCGGTGAGCCTCGACGTCGCGGTCAACTTCGGCACGCGACGCCCCTGGGTCCCCTCGAGCCGGCGACTCGCCGAGTGGGCACGAAGCGCTGCCGGCGCGCGCGCGGGCGGCCTCGAGCTCGCCATCCGGATCGTGACCCCGGCCGAGAGTCGGCGGCTCAACCGCGGCTACCGCGGCAAGGACAAGCCGACCAACGTGCTCAGCTTCCCCGTGGGAACCACGCCCCGCGGCGCTCCCGCCGTTGCGCTTGGCGACCTCGCGATCTGCGCGAGCGTCGTCGCGAGCGAGGCGCGCACGCAGAAGAAGTCGCTGAGCGCCCATTGGGCACACATGGTCGTGCACGGCACGCTGCACCTCCTCGGCTACGACCACGAGCATGAAGGCGAGGCCAAGCGCATGGAGCGGCGCGAGCGCACGGTGCTCGCGCGCCTTGGCTTCCCGGATCCCTACGAGAGCGAAGTCAGTGGCTGAGGAGGGCAAGCCGACGGAACGCCGCGGCTGGCTCACGCGCCTCAGGCAGCAGATGTCGGGCGAGCCGCAGGACCGGGCGGATCTCCTCGAGGAGCTGCGCGAGGCGACCGAGCGCGGGCTCGTTGATGCCGATGCGCTCGAGATGCTCGAGGGCGTGCTCGCGGTCGGCGAGCTGCACGCGCGCGACATCATGGTGCCGCGCTCGCAGATGACGGTGCTCGAGCGCGATTCGCCGGCCGACAAGCTCGTGCCGGTCGTGGTCGAGTCGGGTCACTCGCGCTTCCCGGTGATCGGCGAGGACCGCGACCAGGTGGTCGGCATCCTGCTCGCCAAGGATCTACTGCGCTACTACGCGGGCGGGGCGCCCGAGGACTTCGACATCCGCGAGGTCGTGCGTCCGGCGGTGTTCGTGCCGGAGTCGAAACGCCTCAACGTGCTGCTGAAGGAGTTCCGCAAGAACCGCCACCACATGGCGATCGTGGTCGATGAGTACGGTGGCGTCGCCGGCCTCGTGACCATCGAGGACGTGATCGAGCAGATCGTCGGCGACATTGCGGATGAGTACGACGTCGAGGAAGACCAAGAGATCCGCCGCGACAGCGAGCGGCACTTCACGGTGCGGGCGCTGACGCGCATCGAGGACTTCAACTCGTTCTTCACGACGAAGTTCAGCGACGCGGAGTTCGACACGATCGGCGGCGTCGTCGCGCATGCATTCGGGCGGCTGCCGCGGCGCGGCGAGTCCGTCCGGATCGAGGATCTCGAGTTCCGCGTGCTGCGTGCCGACCGGCGGCGCATCGAACTGCTGCGGGTCGTGACGCCGCGCGACCTGCCGATGCCGGATGAATCGGGCGGCGGATGACGACGCTCGAGCGCCTAGGCGCCCTGGCCCGCGGGCTCAGGCGCTACCCCGGACTCACGGCGTTCGTGCTCGGCGCGCTCGAATCGCAGGCCTTCGCACCGCGTGCGATTGCGCCGCTCGGCATCCTCTGCACCGCGGGACACTTCTGGCTGTGGGTCGGTGCGAGCCCGCGACTGGCGGCGCGGACAGGCTTCGCCTTCGCCGCCGGACTTTTTTTCTCAGGCACCTACTGGCTCTACACCAGCATTCACGTGTTCGGGCAGGCGCCGCTCGCCCTCGCGATCGTGCTGATGGCCGGGCTGGTCGTAATCATGGCGACGCAGGCGGCGGCGTGGGGCTGGCTCATTGCCCGGCTCGCACCGGCGGCACCCCTCCCGGCGCTGCTCGCCGTCTTTCCCGCGGGCTGGGTGCTGATGGAATGGATGCGCGGCTGGTTCCTGTCGGGCTTCCCGTGGCTCGCGCTCGGTTACAGCCAGCTCGACACCTGGCTCGCCGGGCTCGCGCCGGTCGTCGGGGTCTACGGGATGAGTCTGGCCTCGGCGCTCACGGCCGGTGCGCTTGTGGCTTGCCTGGTCGTCCCGGCGCGGACGCGCCTCGTGCTCGCGGGCGCAGCCGTCATCCTCTGGGCCGGCGGCGGGCTGCTCGCGCGCATCGACTGGACCCGGCCCTCGGGCGCGCCGATCGGCGTCGCGATCGTCCAGGGGGCGATCTCGCAGGATCTCAAGTGGCAGGAACAGAACCGCGACCACACGCTCGAGGTGTACCGCTCGATGACGCTGCCGGCGCTCGGGACGCCGATCATCGTGTGGCCCGAGGCCGCACTCCCGATGCTCTACCACGAGGCGATACCGTTCCTGACCCCGATTTACATGGCGGCGCGCGCCAAGCACTCGGACCTCGTGTTCGGACTCGTCCGCTTCGATGGCGATACGCAGCAGTACCGCAACGGCCTCGTCGCGCTGGGCGAGGAGGAGGAGTGGTACTACAAGCGCCGCCTCGTGCCATTCGGCGAGTTCTTCCCGGTGCCCGCGTCTGTCCGGAGCTGGATGCGTCTTCAGAGCCTCACCTACGTCGACTTTCAACCGGGCACCCAAGACCAGGGCGCGCTCGACGCGGCGGGACAGAAGCTTGGCGCGACGATCTGCTACGAGGATGCCTATGGGGTCGAGCAGCTGGCGGTCCTCAAGACCGCGACGCTGCTCGTCAACGTCACGAACGATGCGTGGTTTGGCGACTCGAGTGCCCCCCACCAGCACCTGCAGATTGCGCGCATGCGCGCGCTCGAGGCCGGACGCTGGCTCATTCGTTCGGCCAACAACGGCATCTCGGCGTTCATTGATCCGCACGGGCACATCGCCTCGCGCAGTGCGCAGTTCGTGCCGGAACTGCTACGTGGCGAGGTCGTGCCGTATACGGGCCTCACGCCCTACGCGATCGTTCGCAACTGGCCCGTGCTCGGCGGCTGTCTCGCGCTCGTCGGCGTGTTTGCGTGGCGCGGCCGCCGCCGCCGTGCACGCGGTTCGGTCCGAAATTAGGCGTCGCCAGGCACGAAATTGCGGGCGGCGCCCGCGCCGGCACGGTTCCTGTGCAGCCGCAGAACCGGAACCGCTTCGCTTTGACACCATCTCCATACTCCTTTTGATTTCTTCTCCGGTCGCACGTTTGTCGCCGTGGTAGCTTCAGTGCGGCTGTTCCAGGGCGTCGCGGTGACCGATTGCCGTTTACCGCGACCTGCCCCCGCAAAGGGAATTGAGGAGAACCCACAGTGAAATCGGTCAGCACCGGGTACCTGCCTCTCGCGGCGATCGCACTCGTCGCCGCAACAGGCTGTATCCCGCTCTCGGCGAACTCGCCGATTATCGTGGAGCACCTGCAAATCGTGAGCGCCGG
>CAYNCY010000418.1:0-3986 GCA_964395195.1 uncultured Steroidobacteraceae bacterium | reverse complement strand
TCGTGAGGGGCGGCTCCCCTGCCAGGGAAGTGCACGGAACGGCAAGCGTTAATGCGAGCAGGACGCGGCGGAGAGGCGAATTGCGTGACGCAAACATGATTCATCTCCGGGCCCGAGTGGTGAGAGTGCAGCCGCGCAGTCGATGAGGCCTTGAGAGCGGGAGGGTGTCAAGGCTGTCAGGGACCGGTTCGATATTGGGCGCGAGCTCACCCGATTGGCACATTGTAGTCGGACGCTGTTCCTCTCCATCCAGGGGAAGAACACGCAATGGAATTTACCATCTGGGTCGAATCGAAGCTCGACGGTCGAACTCCAGCGCTCCGGGAAGCGGCGAGAATCGAGCGAGCCGCTTCCGGAATCGGCCCTGAAGGGCTTGCATCCGTGCGACCTCCAGGTCATTCGGGCGTCAACACTACGTGGTTGCCGGCCGACTCGATCGGGGCGGGCAGTTTGGCAGCCCCTTCGCTTCACCCCAGATAGGCGGGTATTGACCGGGCTCGGCCCCGATACCCGAATTCGGCCGCCCTCACAGTCATCGGCCCAAAGTGCGCCGTATCGGCGACAGAGCGTTCAATTGCCGGCGGCCATCGAACCTGAATCGGCTTCGAAGCTCCCATTCAACGCGCCGCAGCGGCATGAACCGCTGAGCATGGCCACTGTCTCGTGTATCACCGGTCGGAGGGTGTTACAGGTTCAAGGAGAAATGAGCATCGCGCCCGACGTGTCGCTCCTCGCCGGCGGCCGGGAAGCTATCCGCCCTATGGCGGCTCGCCTCCAGAGGCGGTCCATTGCCCGACAGCGCTGCAGGGACCGCGTGCGCGAGCGACGCCGAAGGAGGGAGAATGGACGGTGCTTCCTAGTAGTCGGCCTGCAGCGGCGGGTCCGCGCGATCGGAGGCGCGCAGCCACTCGGTGCGCCGGAGCCAACCAAGCGCACTGCTCGCCGGCATCGGCCGACCGATGAGGAAGCCTTGCAGACGCGTGCAGCCGCGAACGCGCAGCGCCCGCGCCTGCTCGACCGTTTCGACGCCCTCCGCGAGGATCTCGAGGCCGAGGCTCTGGCCGAGTCCCACGACGGCCGAACAGATCGCGTTGGCCGATTTGTCGTGGGCAATATCCCGCACGAACGAGCGGTCTATCTTCAGCGCTTGTACCGGCAGCCGGCGGAGGTATTGAAGGCTGGAGTAGCCGGTTCCAAAGTCGTCGATGGACAACCGGAATCCCCGCGCGCGCAGGTCATTGAAGATCCGCAGCGCCTTGGCGACGTCCTGCATAAGGACCGACTCGGTCAGCTCGAGTTCGAGCAGGTCGGGTCTGAGTCCGGCGGCCTCCGCGGCCGACCGTACCATCTCGACGATGTCGCCGCCGGCGAACTGACCGGCGGAAACGTTGACCGCGAGCGTCAGTGGCTCCTCGGTCGCGCCGATGAACTGCACGGCATCGATGCACGCCTGACGCATAACCCATTCGCCGAGCGGTAGTATCAGGCCGCACTGCTCGGCGACCGGTATGATCTCATCGGGAGACACGCGCCCCAGGGACTCGTCGTCCCAGCGCAGCAGCGCCTCGAACCCGATCAGTTGCCGGCGGGCGACGTCGACCTTCGGCTGATACTGGAGCGTCAGCTCATTGCGCTCGATCGCGGACTTCAAGCGCTGCTCAATGTCGAGGCCGCGAAGCGAACGCAGACGCATCGTGTCGGTATAGAGGCGCGCCGTACCGTCCGCGCGCGCATGGTTGGCGGCGAGCGCGGCGTTGCGCAACAGGGTTTCCGGATCCGCGCCGTTTTCCGGCCACAGGCTGATACCGATGCTGACCGTCGCGCGCACTTCGCGCCCGTTGATCGTCACGGCGCGCGCCATCTCGGTGCGAATCTGCTCGGCGATCGTGTCACAGGCCTTGCGGCTCTCCAGCTCGACGGCGAGCACCGCAAATGCCTCCTGATGGAGGCGCCCGGCGGTGGCGAGCCGCGCCGGCGGGAGTGGCAACGTATCGGCAGAGTCCTCGCTGAGCCCGAGCAGGCGCCGACCGACCTCGGCGAGCAGCTCGTCGGCCGCTGCCGGACCTAAGGACTGCTCGATGCGGCGAAACTGGTCCACCTGCACGCGGAGCACCGCAATGCTCGAGTCTGGCGGGGGTCCGTTGCGAAGTGCGTCTTCGACGTAGGTCATGAAGCGAGCGCGGTTCGGCAGCCCTGTCAGGTAGTCGTAGTGCAGTGCGCGCTCAGTGCTGCCATCGACGCTGGTTTGCGCGCTGATGTCCCTGAGGATAACCAGGCACTGCCCATCGCCAAGCGGAACCGCGCGAAAGTCGATCACCGTGACGGAATCCCCTGCGCTTCGCAGCAGGCGTCGTTCTGCCACGGTTCCGCGAATCTGTACGACCGCGCAAAGGTCGGCAAAACTGCAGTCGGACGGCACGGGCAGCAGGTCGTCGAGCCGACGGCCGGTGCCATGCGCTTCGAGTTCGAGGCCGAGCGCACTGGTGCCGACCGCAATCAGTTCACGGATCGCCCCGTGGCCATCGACGCGCAACAACGTATCCGGCATGGCGTGAGCGGTAGCGCGGCGGCGTGCGTCGTTGGTGCGCAGGCTGCGCAGCAAGTCGTGCAGGCGCAATAGGTGTCCGAGTCGATGCACGATGAGCGCCGGTGGCACGCTGCAGGGCAGAATGTCCGTGATGCCGTGCCGAGCGGCGCGGTCCACAGCCGTAGCATCGACGGACTCGACGAGTGCAATCGTCGGCGCGGCGACTCGGAGCGCTCCCGCCCGCAGCGCCGCAAAGCAGTCGATCGACGTCGCCGAAGTGAAATCGAGCTCGATTACCAGCGCGTGGGGGCGAAGGGTATCGGAATAGAGCATCGCGTCCGACCAGGACGTCGCGGTGCAGTCGTAACCGGCGAGGCCAATGGACGAACTCAGGTCCTGGCGGCGCGCGCTGTCTTCGGCTATCAGCAGGACGCTGCGCCGCCGCCGGTGTCCGGAGTGAGTCGCAGGCGCCGGCGCGCTCGCGTGGGAAGCCTCAGTTCGCATGGCGTGAGGGGAATGTGACTTAGTCAGCGGCGGATCCCCGCGGTAGAGCGTGCGGAAGCGTTCCGCGGTGTATCACTCTGCATCGGCGGCGGCCGGTCGGACTGAAGCGCCGACGCACACTCGGGTCACACTTTGGCGGCAGGTGGCCACTGCGAGGGGATTCCCTTAGGGCGGGCGCGTCTCGAAACAATACCCGTCGTAGAGGCGAGGAGTCCGTCTGGCTCGTCGCGTGGTGGTGAACGTCGGTTCTGGAGTGGCGCTCGAGCTGGTGTGCCTATTCGCCAAGTGGGGAAGCGTAGGTCCCTATCGGCGCGTTGTCGAAGTGCTCAAAGAGTCTCGAAGGCTACGGCCGCTTGGCTACTACGTTCGCTGCCGCGAAGCAATCCGCTGTACGACGGCTCGTTCCCAGAGTCGTTCCAGTTACGACACGCAATAGCGAACCAATTCAGGCCCTGAGTTGCGCTCTTAAAGTCTCATTGAGAAATGTGAACGAGCAAATTGCGAGTAATAGGCCGAATCCACAATCGCCCTGACCAGCAGGAGCGCGCCAAAGACGTTTCGCTGCCGGAGCCGGGTTGCCACCGGCGTAGTTGTCATGAGCGCCGAGGCGATCGACCTGTTCTGATGGTAGGGGCCCGCCCCTAAGCATTCGAAGGGCGTTCCGCCGAATCCTTGCTTCCCGCTGTTTAGCGCGACTGGCATTGCGGCACTGCGTGGTCAGCGATGGTGCGAACTGGGCCGCGCCACACAGACGACGACGGGTTAAGTCACCTACCTTGATCCACGGAGTTTCAGCACTTGATTCGTGCGGCCAGCATCCGGGCACGGAATCTACCTTCCGCCAGGAGACCCTAGCTGCGCCCACGCACTGCACCGTCACCCGCCTTGCTTTGTGCACCACTTCTGCTTGCACTTGCGTTCTCGCAAGCCCGCGCATCGGGTGGCCCGCCATTTG
>CAYNCY010000417.1:0-3992 GCA_964395195.1 uncultured Steroidobacteraceae bacterium | reverse complement strand
CATCCACGAACATGCCGAGGCGGTTCATCTCGCGCACGAGCTGCTGGCCGAGAGCAGTGAGCCCGAAATGCTCCGGTCGATCGGTGGCGGAGTCCGCCCAGTCGATGTTGTCCCAGTGGGTCAGCGTCATGTAGCGGGCGCCGAGCTCGTGGAAGACGCGCAGTGCCGCCGGCGAGTTCTCGATCATGTGGCCGCCCTCCACTCCCATCAGGCAGGCGATCTTGCCCGTGCCGTGGATGCGCTCGATGTCATCGGCCGTCCGCGCCTGCACGAAGTCCGGCTGGCTGCGGATGAGTCGCAGGGCCACGTCGAACTCGCGCAGCGCTTCGTGCAGCGAGACGTGCGTTCGCTGGGTGGCGGACTCGACGAACACCGACCAGTACTGCGCACCGACCCGCCCCTGCCGAAGCGCCGGCACGTCCGCGCAGAGCTTCATCTGGCGCACGCCGAGGTCGAGGTGGCTCAGGTCGCCGGCGTATTCGTCGATCAGCATCGACGGCAGGTCGTTGTGCGTGTCGATGAACGGCGCGCGCGCGAGCAGCGCCTCCGCCCTCGCGACGAGTGCCGCCGCCGGCGCCTGCTCGGTGGACGCGACGGCGAGGGCGCTGCGCGTGGATGCCAAGGCGGCCGAGGCCAGGGCGGCTTGCGCGAGGAAGTCACGGCGCGTCGTCATTAAGAAGTCCTTTGAAGTAGGGGGACACCGGCAGAAGTCTCGTGGCGGCGGGTTGTCGATGCGAGTCCAACCGCTCTCGGGGGTTTGGGGCGGCCTCTCACTCGCCGACGATGCCGATCGTCCGCAACCAGGCCTCGGCCAGCCGAGGCCATTCGGTAATCGGGAAGCTGGTTCGCCGCAATCCGAACGCGTGGCCGCCGTGCCCGTAGAGATGCATTTCAACGGGGACGCGCGCCTTGGCCAGGGCGGCGTAGTACACGAGCGACTGGTCGACTCCATCCACGTAATCGTCTTCCGCCTGCACTAGAAATGTGGGCGGCGTGTTGCTGGAAACCGGCACGTTGGGATTCAACCTGCCGGCGGCGGTGGCGAGGTGTCCCGGATAGATGGGCATCGCGAAATCCGGGCGGCTGCTTTCCCGGTCGGCCGCATCCACCGGCGCATACAGGCGCCGATCGAAGCGGGTGCTGATTTCCGCCACCAGGTAGCCGCCGGCGGAGAAGCCAAGTACCCCAACCTTGTGTGGATCGACGTGCCACTCGGGCGCATGAAAGCGCGTCAGTCGCATCGCGCGCTGCACGTCCTGCAGGGACTGCAGCGACGTCGCAAGATTGTGTGGACGGCAGTCGCACTTCCACACGTACGGCTCACTCGGCACGCGATACTTGAGCAAGACGCAGGTGATGCCCCGGGAGTTGAGCCAGTCGCAGACCTCGGTGCCCTCGAAATCGATGGCCAGGATCTGAAACCCGCCGCCCGGGATCACGAGGACCGCCGCACCGGTGTTCTTTCCGGCGGGCGCATACACCGTCAGCGTCGGCCGCGTCACGTTGGTCACGCTGGTCACCGGTTTGCCCGCGAGCAGCTCCTTGCTCAGCGTCGCTGTCTCCGGTCCCGGCACCGGCTTCAAGTCGGGCGCCACGGCGGGCCATATCGGGATCTGCGTGTGCCCGGCCGACGGCTGCCAGGCGGTTGTCTGTGCGTGCGAACTTGCGCACGCAACCAGCAGACAGATCGCAGCCGGCCAGCGGCTCGTCATTTCGGCGGGTCGTCGGGCGAATCGGGCGGCGGGCGTCCTGCGGCGAGCGCGGAGTTCAGCTCACGCACCAGTTCCGGCATTTCGCCCTCGCCGTAGCCGGTCCACTGCTTGAGGATGCGCCCGTCCCGGCCGACGAGCACGAGGCGCGGGAGGACCTTCTCGCCGAATTTGCCGTACGCGCGCTCCTCTTCATCGTTCGCGAGCAGCAGGTTAAGTGGCGCGAGCACCTTTGCCACCCTTCGGAAAACGCCCGCCGACTCGACGTTGACGGCGATCACCTGGATCTCGCCCTTTCCCGCTTTTTCGATGCCACCGAGAACGGGCAACTCCTTCTGGCAGGGCGGACACCACGTCGCCCAGAACGACACCACGACGACCTTGCCGAGGTAGGCCGATGCCTTGACGGGATGCCCGTCCACCGAGCGGCCGAGGAAATCGGGGACCACGTCACCCACTCCCGGCACGGCCTGCGTCGCTTTGGCCGGAGGTCCGAGCAGGGAACCCACGAGCGCAAGGAGGGCGAGGACAGCCAGGCGCGGGGGGATTCTCTTCGTCGCAGATTTTCGCGCTGTATACGAAACACGTTCGAATCGCCTCCCAGCACCCATCGCATCACCTCCGTGTGTCAGCCGATGATCCGCCATTCGCGGCCGCCTTGATGTGGCGGGCTCGCTCACCATCAGAGTAGCGCCGCAAGAGCCTATTTTTACGGCTTTCGCGGCAACTCGCGAGTCGCAGTTGGCCTGCATGTTACCCCGGCGGCGGCGGCCTCAGATAGGACGCCCGCTTCAGGGAAGTCGACCAAAATCCTTGGCCGATAGACTCGTCGTGATTTCTGCAGGAAGTAGCTCGATGCCTGCCCGCCAAACCTCAGCTCCGCGGAAACGCGCGTTATTCCGGAGTCGGGTCGCGGAAGGAGTGATGGTGGGCCCGCTGGGATTCGAACCCAGAACCAAGGGATTCACTTGTCCCCGTCGTTTCCGGCGGGAGTGGACTATCTCTTCACCCTCGCGCGTCGAGACGCGCGGTCGGGTGCGGGACGCTCTAGCCTGTTATCAAGGGCCCTCGGGTCGCCGCGACCCAGCCCCCAGGTAGTCTCTGCACCTTCCGGCGGTGCACCGCCGGCTTGGCTCAGGGTTGCCAGCCTGCTCGTCGCAGGGTGAGGGTTCCCTGAATTCATCCCGTCCACTTCGCGCCTTACGGCGCGAAGGCACCTTCTCGAGTTCGAGTCGATGAGTCCCCTGCTCTAACCGTTGAGCTACAGGCCCGGTGGCAGTCTAGCAAGCCCTCCGGCGAGCCGGGGGCCGGACGATTCAGCCAGCGAGTGCGCTGTGGAGCGACTTGATCTGCTGCGCGGTGGCGGTGAGCAGGCGCTTGCAGTCGTCCGCATCGAGCTCGAGGCGCTCGAACGGGGCGACTGCCGTGATCGTGTCATCGAGCAGGGCGCGGTAGAAGACGCACGGGACAAGCGCTATGGCTGCCGCCAGCACGTCGTTGAGGCGATCGTCGCCCCCCACGGACTTGTCCGGGGACGCCTGGTTGCCGACCGCGTTCACGATGTTGGGCGCAAACTTCCAGTGCCTGAGGATCGCCGCGGCGATCCGCGGGTGACCCTTGCTCAGGAGCTGCATCGCAATGTCATCGCCGTCGAGAACGCCGCCGAGCTGATAGGCGCGGACGGTGATATAGAGACTGCCGATGTTGTGCATGATGCCGGCGACCAGCGCCTCATCGGGATTCGCGGCCTTCGTCTCGCGCGCGAGCACGTAGGCGATCGAGGCGACGAGCGTGCCCTTGCGCCAGAGCTCGTGCAGTTGCGGGCGGAGCACCGCCTCACCCTCGCCCACCTTCATCTGCTGCAGTGCGAAGGAGACCGCCGTGCAGCGCACCAGCTGGTGGCCGAGCCGGTTGACCGACTGCTGCAGGTCGGTGATCGGCTTGCCGGACGGATTCAAGAACGCCGAGTTCGACAGGCGCAGGATCCGGGCCGCGAGTGCGGCATCGACGCCGATGACCTGGGCCACCTGCACCGCGGTTGCGCGCGTGTCCTCTAGCACGCGCTGCACGCGCTGCGCGACGTCCGGGAAGGACGGCAGACGGACGTCGCCGGTCGCGAGCTCGGCGGCCAGTTCCTTCAGGAACTCGGCCGGCGCCAGCGCGCGGCGGGCCTCGGTGCGGGTCTTCGATGCCGGGGTCGCCATGGTACGGAGCCTTGTTGTCGAACGATGCTTCCGTGACAGTTATCGGCGGCCCGGAGCCGCCCTTGAGCGGGCGGCAGCC
>CAYNCY010000416.1:0-4018 GCA_964395195.1 uncultured Steroidobacteraceae bacterium | reverse complement strand
CACGAGCGACTTGTGCCAGCACTCCTCGGCCTGCACCACCCGAAAGCCCTGCTGACGCGGCCAGTCGAAGTCCTCCGCCGCGTAGCCGGTGCCCCTCAGGCCAATCTGCACGACGCGCTTCGGATCGAGGAGACCTTCCTCGACCGCGCGCCGGAACGGAGTGCCGTGGGCGATCCGCTCACCGAACATCTCGTCGTTTATATCGGCGTGGGCATCGACGTGCACGAGGCCGATCGGGCCGTGCCGGCGATGGAGCGCACGCAGGATGGGAAGCACGATAGTGTGATCGCCGCCCATGGTCAGCGGGATCGCCTTCGTCGCGAGGAGCGCATCGAAATGCGCCTCGATGATTCCGATGCTCTTCAGCAGGTTGAACGTGTTGATCGGCACGTCGCCCGCATCGGCAATCCTGAGGCAATCGAACGGCGCCGCGCGCGTCGCCATGTTGTAGGGCCGGAGCATCCGCGACTCGTCACGAATCTGCCGCGGCGCGAGCCGCGCACCCGGGCGGTTCGAAGTGCCGATGTCGAAGGGGACGCCGACGAAGGCCACGTCGAGTCCGGCGTCGAGCCCGAGCGCGGGCAGGCGCATAAAGGTCGCCGGGCCGCCGAAACGCGGCATCGCGTTCCCGGACAGTGGCTGGAAGAGCTCTTTTGCCATGCTCCAAACCCCCTCGAGGCCGCGGCAGACACCGGCTTGCCGCCGCGCTCGTGACCTTGGAGTCTACCGTGACTGAGAGGCTCGTTCGCGGTCGCCGGTGTCGCCGCGCGGCGCGCGCCCCCCCCTGACCATGTGCGGCGGAAACATGCTAGATTTCCGCGCCGCGCCGCCACCGTGCGGCGGACGCCTCCTACAAGAAAACCGCCATCTTGACGCCCAACCCAGCGCCCCGCCGCTTCGCATGAGTCGCTACGACGCAATCGTTGTCGGCGCCGGGCATAACGGGCTTACGAGTGCGGCGTTCCTCGCCAAGGCCGGCCTCAAGGTCCTGGTACTCGAGCGCAACCCCTGGATCGGCGGCGCCACCGTCAGTCGCGAGCTGTACCCGAACTGGATCTACTCGAACTGCTCGTACGTCTGCAGCCTGCTGAGGCCCGAGATCTACCGCTCGCTCGAGCTCGCTCGCCATGGACTCCAGATCGTTCCCTATGGCGGCGGAGTCACCTTCACCCGCGACGGCGACCTGCTCGGCGGCTATGTCGACAAGGAAGTCAGGCGGCGCGAAATAGCGCGTTTCAGCGCGCGCGACGCCGATGCATATCTGCGCTACGGCCGCGACGTGATGCGTCAGTGCCGGCTGGTGCGCTCGCTGCTGATGCGTACGCCGCCGGACCCGACGTCGCTGAAGCCCCGCGACCTCAGGGAAATGCTGCACGTCGGCCGGGAGTTCGGGAAGCTCGGCGAGGCCGCGATCTACGACACGATCCGTTTCCACACGATGAGCATCGCCGACTACCTCGGCGAGTACTTCGAGTCGGACGTCGTCAAGGCGACGTTCGCCGGCAGCGGCATCATCGGCACGGCGCTTGGCGTCCAGTCACCGGGTACTGCGTACGTCCTGTTGCACCATTACATGGGCGACGTCGACGGGCAGATGGGTGCGTGGGGGTTCGCGCGCGGTGGCATGGGCTCGGTCTCGAAGGCCCTCGCCGGCGCTCTCGCCGCGTATGGCGGCGAGGTCCGCGTCTCCTCGTCGGTCGCGCAGGTGCTCGTGCGCGGCGGGCGAACCCGCGGCGTGGTGCTCGACAACGGCGATGAGTTCGAGGCGCCAATCGTGCTCTCGGGGCTCGACCCGAAGCGCACGTTCCTGAAGCTGATGAACCCGAAAGACCTCGACCCCGCGCTCGTCAAGCGCGCGCGCGACTTCAAGATTCGCGGCTCCTCCGGCAAGCTCAATATCGCGCTCGATGGCCGTCCGACATTCACGGCGCTGGGTGCCAAGCACCCGCTTTACGCCGGTGACATGCATTTCCTCGATTCGCTCGAGCGCTACGAGCGCGCCTACGACGACTGGAAGCGCGGCACGTGGTCGAAGGATCCGTACCTCGATCTGTTGATGCCCTCGATGACGGATCCGACGATGGCGCCGCCCGGCAAGCACTTCATGTCGGTGTTCGTGCAGTACGTGCCGCCGCTCATCGAAGGCCGCGAGTGGACGGACGCCGATCGCGACGGCTTCAAGAAGACCGTCTTTGCGCAGATCTCGAAGTACAGCCCGGACTTCGAGAAGCTCGTGCTGCACGCCGAGGTGCGGACTCCGAAGGAGCTCGAGGCGGAGGTTGGCCTCACGGAAGGCAACATCTTCCAGGGCGAGCTCACCTTCGACCAGCTCCTTTTCAACCGGCCATTCCCTGGCTTCGCCCAGTATCGCGGCCCCGTCCGCGGCATGTATATGTGCGGTTCGGGTACGCACCCGGGCGGTGGCGTGATGGCCGCACCCGGCGCGAACGCCGCGCGCGAGGTGCTGATGGACCTGAAGCGGCCGACCACGGTTCCGGAGGGCTGGAGCGATGACTGACTCCGGCCGCATCGTCATCGTCGGCGCCGGCCACAACGGCCTCGCGTGCGCGGCCTACCTCGCGCGTGCCGGTCGGGACGTCCTCGTGCTCGAGGCGAACCACCAGGTCGGCGGCGCCGCCGTCACGCGCGAGCTCGTGCGCGGCTTCAAGGTGCCGGCCGTTGCCCACCTCCTGCAGCTGCTAGACCCGGGTGTCAGCCGCGAGCTCGAACTCGAGAAGCACGGTCTCGCGATCGCGAAAGCCTCCCTCAAGACGGTCGCGCTCAGCGAGCGTGACGAGCCGCTCGTGCTTGACGCCAACCGCGTCGAGAGCGGGCCGGTCACTGCCGCCGACCGCGCCGCATACACCGACTTCATCGACCGCATGCGCCGCTATGCGACCGTGCTCGGTCGCCAGCACGGCCGCATCCCACCGCGGCTTGCGTGGGACAGTTGGCGCGACGCGCTACCCGCCGGGCTCATCGCGCTCGATATCCGCAGGCTCGGACGCGACGATATGCGCGAGTTCCTGCGCGTCGTCACGATGCCGATCCACGACGTGCTCGAGGAGTCCTTCGAGGCGCCCTCGATCAAGGGCGCGCTCGCCCTCGACGCCGTGCTCGGCACGAAGTTGGGCCCACGGTCGGGTAATAGCGTCTTCACCTACCTGCACCGGCTGAGCGGCGCCAACGTCGCGCCGTCGATCCCGCGTGGCGGCATGGGCGCCGTGAGCGAGGCGCTCGCGGCGGCAGCGCGCGCCGCCGGTGCCGAAATCCGGCTGTCCTCGGCGGTTGCCGAGTTCGTCGTGGACGACGGGCGCGTGACCGGCGTCAAGCTCGAGAATGGCGAGACGATCGCGGCGCGGGCCGTCGTCTCGAACGCCGATCCCAAGCGCACGCTGGCGGGCCTGCTCGGCGCGCGCCACCTCGAGGGCGAGTTCGCTCGTCGCCTGCATCATTCGCGCGCGATTGGCACGGCGGCAAAGCTCAACCTCGCGCTCAACGACTTCCCGGAGTTCCGCGGCCTGCCTGCGGCGCTGCGGGGCGAGCGTCTCGTGATCGCGCCGGACGCCGCCTACGTCGACGAGGCGTTCAACCCGGCCAAGTACCGCGACTACTCGCGCGCACCGGTAATCGAGATCACGGTGCCCTCCGTCGTCGACCCCGAGCTCGCTCCTGCCGGCAAGCACGTATTGTCGGCAGTCGTGCAGTACGCGCCGTACGACCTGGCGGCGGGCTGGGACGCAGAGCGCGATGCCTTCCGCGAGACCGTGCTGGGCGTCCTCGAGCGCTATGCGCCGGGCATCAGGAAGCTCGTCGTCGCCGCCGAAGTCCTGACTCCGCTCGACCTCGAGCGCCAGTTCCGGATGGGCGGCGGTCACTGGCACCACGGCGAGTACACAATCGACCAGTTCATGATGCTGAGGCCCGTGCCGGGCGCCGCGCAGTACGCGGCGCCGGTTGCGGGCCTCTACATGTGCGGTGCCGGCAGCCATCCGGGCGGTGGCGTCACCGGAGCGCC
>CAYNCY010000415.1:0-4024 GCA_964395195.1 uncultured Steroidobacteraceae bacterium | reverse complement strand
CCGAGGTGATCCAGCTCTTTCCGGGACCGCTCGTGCACGTGGGTGGGGACGAGGTCGTCCGGACCGAGTGGGAGGCATCCCCCGAGGTGCGTGCGCGCATCGCGGAGCTTGGCCTCTCGGGCCCCGAGGCGTTGCACGGCTCTCTCGTGCAGCGCATGGGCCGATTCCTGGCGAGCCACCACCGCAAGCTCGCCGGCTGGGACGAGATCCTCGAGCCCGGGCTCTCGACCGAGGCGACGGTGCTCTCCTGGCGCGGACTCGCGGGTGCGCTCGTCGCGGCCAAGCGCGGCAATGACACGGTGCTCACCCCCGATCCCGGGCTCTACCTCGATCATCGCCAGGGAACGGGCCCCGATGAGCCGCCGGGTCGCATCGCGACGCTCACGCTCGGCGAGGTCTACGCCTTCGATCCGTTGCCGGCCGGACTCACCGATGCCGAGCGCCGGCACGTGCTCGGGCTTCAGGCCAACGTCTGGACCGAGCACATCCGCACGGATGCCCGCGTCGCCGTCGCGACCTTCCCGCGCGCCGCCGCGCTCGCCGAGGTCGGCTGGACGGCGCGCGAGCGCCGCGCGTGGCCGGACTTCCGGCGGCGACTCGCGTCCTCGCTCGATCGCTACCGCATCCTCGGCTTGCCGTACTCCGACGACGAGTTTGCCGTCCGCGCGGTGCCGGCCTACAGCAACGCGACCTCCGTCTTCTCCGTGACGCTCGCGACGCCCTCACCCGATGACGTCATCCGGTACACGACCGACGGTTACGAGCCCAACTCGACCTCGCTGATCTACCGCGTGCCGCTGACGGTGCGCTCGCCGGCGGTGCTGCGCGCCGCGACGTTTCTCGGCGGGACGCGCGTGTCGGCGGTATCGCGCTTCGAGCTCGACGCAAAGTCCTCGCGCCAACGCACGAGCGCAGAACTCGAGCTCTGCACCAGTGGTGTCGCACTCGCTCTGGAGCTCGACGACGTGCCGGGCGCGCCGCGCAAGGTCGTGAACCTCGACATCCTGAACCCGTGCTGGATCTACCGAGGCGCGGTCCTCGGTCCCAAGACGACGGTGGCCGCCTCGGTGGGACCCGTCCCCTACAACTACCAGATCGGCGCCGCCGAGAAGTCGATCCGTGTCGGCGATGCGAAGACCGAGACCGGCGAGCTCGAGGTGCGCCTCGACAGCTGCACGGGTCCGCTCGTTGCGACGCTCCCGCTCGCGCCGGCCGCGCTGCGCCTCGGGGCCACGAGCCTGCCGGCCACGCGCATCGCCAGCGGATCCGGCGTCCACGACCTGTGCTTCCGGTTCACCCGTCGCGCGCTCGATCCCATCTGGGCGCTCGCCTCCGTCGATCTCGGCGGCTTCGTCGATCCGTGGCCCGGCCGGTGGTGACACTCACGATCCACGCGCCCCTCGAGGGCTGGTGCGAGCCGCTCGAGGCGACGCCCGATCCTGTCTTCGCGGGCGGAATGATGGGCGAGGGGCTCGCCATCGATCCGACGAGCGCCACGGTGCTCGCGCCCTTCGACGGCGAGGTCATCGCGATCCCCGACTCGCGTCACGCGGTGTCGCTCAGGAGTACCTGCGGCGTCGAGGTCCTGATCCACGTCGGCATCGACACGGTGCGCCTGGGCGGCGCGGGCTTCACGGCGCACGTGGGCGCGGGTGCGAGGGTGCGGACGGGCGATGCGCTCCTCAGCCTCGACCTCGAGCGCATTGCGCAGGGCGCCCGGAGCCTGGTCAGCCCGGTCATCATCACCGACGCGCGTGGCCGGACGATCGAGCGGCGTCATGCGGGCGGTCACGTGCGGGCGGGCGACAGCCTGTTCACGCTCGGCGCGCCGGCGGCCGACGAACGCGCCGTCGCCGCGAAGGGCCCGAGCCACGAGCGACGCGTGCGCCTCGCGCTCGCCCACGGCCTGCACGCGCGGCCGGCGGCGCTCATCGCGCAGGCGCTCAAGGGCCTTGCCGCGGAAGTCGAGATTGCCCATGGCACGAAGCGCGCCAACGCGCGCAGCATCGTTGCGATCATGGCGCTCGGCGCGGTGCACAACGATGAGATCGTAGTCCGCGCGAGCGGTTCGGCTGCCGCGGAGGCACTGACAGCGCTCGAGCGCGCGCTCGAGACGGCGCGCGCCCAGGAAGACGCGCACGGCCAGGCGTCGACGGCGCTGGCGCCGACGCGTCCCGTCGCCGCCGCCGAAGCCGGGAGCCTCAGCGGACTCATCGCAGTGCCCGGCTTTGCGGTCGGTCGCGCCACCCGGCTCGAGCGGGCCGAGGTGGAGGTGAGCGAGGCGGGCGCGGGACTCGCGCACGAACGCGGCGAGCTCGATCGCGCGCGCCGGGTCGTCGCGACGCGCCTGCAGCGCCTCGCCGACGTCGGCGGTGGCGCGCGTCGCGACATCGTCGTCGCACACCTCGAGTTCCTGACCGATCCCGAGCTCGATCGCGCCGCGCAGACCGAGCTCGAGGCCGGCAAGAGCGCCGGCTTCGCCTGGCGGTCCGCCGTCGGCGGGTCGATTGCGGCGCTCGGGACGCTCAACGACGCGCGGCTCCGCGAGCGGATCGACGACCTTCGGGACATCGAATCGCACGTGTTGCTGGCGCTGCGGGGTGAAGCGCGGCCGATGAAGATTCCGCTGCCGGAGCACGCGGTGCTGATCGCGGAGGAGCTCCTGCCATCGGAACTCGTTGCGCTCGATCGCGAGCGTCTCGAGGCCATCTGCCTCGGCGGCGGCGGGGCGACCTCGCACGTCGCCATTCTCGCGGCCGCGATGGACGTGCCGATGCTGGTCGGGCTGGGAGCCGGACTTGCAGGCATCGCGGATGGCGCGCGCGTGATCGCGGACGCGGAGCGCGGCCGCCTCGAGTTCGCGCCGGACGAGGCGGCTCTGGCGGCGGCCGATGCGAAGGTGGCGGCGCGGCTCGGGGAGCGAGTGGCGGCGCAACGGCTCGCGGCGCGCGACTGCGTGACGGCCGACGGCATTCGCATCGAGGTCTTTGCCAACGTCGGGGGCGCGGCCGATGCGACGAGCGCGGTCGCGAACGGCGCCGAAGGCTCGGGCCTCCTGCGCACGGAATTCCTGTTCCTCGAGCGGACCTCGCCGCCCGATGAGAACGAGCAGTACGCCGCCTACCAGGCGGTGGCGACGGCGCTTGCGGGCCGCCCGCTCGTGCTGCGGCTGCTCGACGTCGGCGGCGACAAGCCGCTTCAGTACCTGCCGATGCCGGCCGAGGACAACCCGGCGTTCGGGCTGCGGGGCATCCGCACGGGGCTGGCGCGCCCGGATCTCCTCCGGACGCAGCTGCGCGCGGCGCTTCGGGTCGAGCCGCGCGCGGCCCTTCGCATCCTGATTCCGATGGTGACGGACGTCGGCGAAGTGCGCGCGGTGCGCGCGATGATCGAGGAGATCCGCGCTGAGCTCGGCCGTCCCGCGCCCCTCATTGGCGCCATGATCGAGACGCCGGCGGCCGCCGTGACCGCGGCGGTGCTGGTGCGCGAGGTGGATTTCCTCTCGGTCGGCAGCAATGACCTCAGTCAGTACACGCTCGCGATGGACCGCGGTCACGCCGATCTCGCCGGGCGCATCGATGCCTTGCACCCGGCGGTGCTCGGCCTCATCGACCAGGCGTGCCGGGCCGCCGCGGCCGCGCGGAAGCCGGTCGCGGTGTGCGGCGGCATGGCGGGCGATCCCCTCGCGGTTCCGGTGCTGCTCGGCCTCGGCGTCAGCGAGCTGTCCGTCGTGCCCGCGCGGATTCCGGCCACGAAAGCGCTGGTTTCGGGCCTGACACTGCCGGCGTGTGCGGCACTCGCGCGCGAGGTTCTCGCGCTGGCAAGCGCTGCCGACGTGCGTGCGCGCGTCCGGGCGGCATTCGACGACCGGGCGCTCGCGCCCGGCAAAGGCTAGGCCGATGCACTCCGCATTCGAGGGGCTCCAGAAACTCGGTCGCGCGCTGATGCTGCCGATCGCGGTACTCCCGGTCGCGGGACTCCTGCTCAGACTCGGCCAGCACGACCTCTTCGGGATCCCGGTGCT
>CAYNCY010000414.1:0-4025 GCA_964395195.1 uncultured Steroidobacteraceae bacterium | reverse complement strand
TCGGCGTCGGCCGGGTCGTGGAGTTCTAGCGTGCGGCTCGAGGAAGTACCGACCCCGGCGCTGCTGCTCGACCGCAGCCGACTCGTCGCGAATGCACAGCGCATGCGCCAACGTGCGACGGCGCTCGGCGTGCGGCTCCGGGTGCACGTCAAGACTCTCAAGTCGATGGAGGTCGCGGAACTCGCGATGGACGAGAACCGCGCGATCGCGGTCTCGACACTGCACGAGGCCCGCTACTTCGTCGAGCGGGGGCTCAACGACGTCTGCTATGCGGTGTGCGTCCCGCCCGACAAGCTCGCGCAGGTCGTGGCGCTGATGCCGCGTGCACCGCGGTTCTCGATGTTCATCGACAGCCTCGAAGCCGCGAAGGCGCTCGGCCGCGCCGCCCTGGAGCACCGGGTGCGCCTCAATGCCTGGATCGAAATCGACAGCGGCGAGCATCGGACCGGGGTTGCTCCCGACGGCGCGGAGCTGATTGCCATCGCTGAAGCGCTCGATGCGAACCCAGAGACCCGGCTCGTCGGGGTCGCGACCCACGCGGGCCAGGCCTACGCGTGTCGCGATGCCGAGGGAGCGCGCGCCGTTGCCGAGCTCGAGCGCTCCGCCATCGTCGCGGCGGCCGAGGCGGTTCGCTCCCGCGGCATCGAGTGCCCGGAGGTCAGCATGGGTTCGACACCGACGGCGCTGCACGCGGCATCGCTCGCGGGCGTGACTGAACTCCGTGCCGGCGTCTATCTCGCGCAGGACCTCTTCCAGGCCGCCGTTGGTTCGTGCGCAGTCGAAGACATCGCGCTCTCGGTCCTCGCGACCGTCATCAGCCGGGACCCCGCGCGAAATCGTCTCGTCATCGATGCGGGCGGTCTCGCGCTGTCGAAGGACCGGAGCACCGCTGAAACGGCGAGCGATGCGGGCTATGGGCTCGTCGTCGACATCACCGGTGCGCCGACGTTCGGTCCGCTCTGCGTCTCGAACGTGCACCAGGAGCACGGGGAGATCATCGGCGCGACGCCGTTGCCGTTCGACCGGCTGGCGATCGGGGCCCGGGTGCGGGTGTTGCCGAACCACGCCTGCATGACGGCCGCGATGTACGGCAGCTACTACGTCCTCGACGGCGCGGACACGCTTGTTGCGGCGCGCTGGCCGCGCACGAACGGCTGGGACTGACGACCCGCGTGGATGCGCTGATGAGTGCGCGGGCTACGGGATTGCGGGACGGCGGAGGCTCTCCACCCGCATGAACAGCCCTCGCCTGCCGCGCGTCGTGCTCATCACCCTCGTGTCGGTCCTCGCGACGGGCCCGGTCCGTGTCAGCGCCGCGGGAAATGAAGGCGCGGTCGCGCGCCTGGATGCGCTCATGGCCCGTTGGCAGAGTGACGCGCCGGATGCGAATGCGAGTGCCCCTCAGGTACGGAGCCTGATCGTGGTCGTCGACGACCCGCGGCATTCGCTCCACTACTCGAGGGCGCTCGGGCTCGCGCGCGCGACGGGCACGGCTCCGATCACGGTCGATCACGCGTTTCCGATTGCGAGCGTCACCAAGATGATGACCGCGGTCGTCCTCTACCAGTTGTGGGAGGAAGGCCGCCTGGGTCCGAGGGGGCTCGATGCGACGCTCGGGGAGCTCGGCGTTTTGCCACGGGCCATCCTCGATCGCCTGGACGTGTACCGCGGAACGCCGTACGGGCGACGCCTGACGATTCGCGAGCTGCTCGGCCACCGCAGCGGCATGCGTGACGTCTTCATGGATGACGAGTCAGTCACCTCCGATCAGCTCGACGGCGCACCGGCGCCGGGAGCGATCGGCGGTCGCTTCCTGGCAGACCTTCCGCAACACACGAAGTGCCGCGCGACGCCCGGCTGCGAACCCGTCAGCCTCTCGACGACGCGCGAATGGCGGCCGTGGGACGCGTCCCGGCCGATGGATCCGATGGCGGGAGTCATCAACTACTACCTCAATGGCGGGCGGGCGGCGAGCCGGCCGCTGTTTCGGCCCGGCGAGTCGTTCCACTACAGCGATACCGGGTTCGTGATTCTCGGGCTCGCCATCGAGCATCTGACGGGGAAGACGCTGCAGCAGAACTATCGGGAGCGGATCTTCGATCGGATCGGGCTTCGCCACACCTATCTCGACTACTCGGACGACGTCCGTCACGCGCCCTCGCCCGGTCCGCGAGCCGACTTCTACATCGGCGACGTGGCGGCGGAGGCGGCCGGCTTGAATATTTCCTTCGATTGGGCGGGCGGAGGCGTCGTTTCGACGGCGGGCGATCTCAACACGTTCATCCGGGCGCTCGCGGAGGGGCGGCTGATCGGACCGTCGTCACTCGCAGAGATGACGCGCTGGGGGTCGCAGCGACGGCGCGAAGGTTTTCTCGAGGACCGTGGCGCCGACGTCGAGCGAATCCATGCGCCGGATGGGTCGACGTTCTGGGGGCATTTCGGTGCGTGGGGTGCAGCGGCGTTCTATGAGCCTGAGACCGGGATTTCGGTGACCGGAACCCTGAACGAAGTCAATGCGCCGGCGACCCACTGGGTCGTCGAGATCTTTGAAGCACTGCGGGCAACGACGAAGACGAGGTAATTGTCCCCTCCTTCAATACGGTCCTGCTCGAGGACTGCCACCGGAAAGTCGTGACTGACTGGCGGGATGGCGAACGGTCAGCCGATGTCTCGCGCCTCGATCGCGCTTTCGCTCCGAACGGGGCGCAAGCATTTCTATCGAGAAAGTGTGCGCCGGCGGGGCGTTGGGCAACCCGCCGACTGACGGGGGGCATCCCCAATTCTCAGAGGCTATTTCGCCCGGCTGACGGCCGCGAGGTGCTCGACAGGCGGACAGGACGAACGGTAGCGTCGGAAGCGACCGAACGGCGACGAAGGCGATCAATCGCCGCAAGACGGACGGCGTCGCGATGTAGAGCCACGACGACAAGGATGGTGCTCCTTTCGCTCACAGCTGTAGGTAACCCGAACAACTCATTTCGACACCACGCGGTTGGCCTTGAGGGCGCTTGAGGGGGACGCGAGGCGCGCTCCGGTTGTTCCTCCGCGTGACCACGTCGAACGGTACGAGCAGACTGCGGCGCGCTTCGAACGTCCGCTGATTCCAACGTAGTGCGGCGCAAGAGAGGGCGGCACGTCTGCGCGTCGCGCTGGTCGACCAAGTGCGCAATCGCGGTCTTGAGCCCAGCGCTCCCGCGGATCGAGTTACCCGCAGATGTGATCGAAAGGAGCACCAACTTCACCGGAGTACCATTGACGGCGCCGAGAGTGACTCTAACGACTGTTCGGTACCGGCCGCAGCGCGACTGTGGCCAGGCAAGAGTGCCGGGCGGACTTCCGCTAGCGAACCGCCTTAGGCTCCGGCGCCGCCTCTGCGTCCTGCGCCTTACGCGGACCGCTGCGGCGCGGAATACCGGTGATGAGACCTTCATAGTCCGTGCGCCGAGGGTGAATCACCACAACGCCCTTGTTCGTGATGACGTATTCACGGATGTCCTTGCTGTGGTTTCCGCCGCGCATCTTGATGACCATCAGCACTTTGCGGAGCTGGCCGTCGATCTCGACGTAGCGCATGCGGATGATGTCGTCGGTCAGGAACGAGATCGCGTAGTGACTGAATTGCAGCGAGTCAAAGGTGTCCTCCACTTCGACGGTGCTGAGGATGGTGATTCCGGCGCCGGTGAGCGCACCGATCATCCGGTACAGCGATTCGCGGAAATCGGCGCGAAAGCCGGGCGCAAGCGCCATCTCGAATCCGACCAGTGAATCGATCACTAGCCGCTTGGCGCCGATCCGTTCGATCGCATCGAGGACTGCCTGCATCGTTTCATCGACCGACAGGTCGAGGGGACGCAGATAGAGGGTCTCGAGCATGCCGTTCTTCATCGCGCCCCGCAGGTTGAGGCCGAACGTGCCCGCTCGTCGCGTGTAACCCTGCGGCCGCTCCTCGAAGATCGCCATGACGCCGGGCTCGCCGTGGCGCAGCCCTTCCGCGATGAATTGCGTCGCCAGCGCCGATTTCCCTG
>CAYNCY010000413.1:0-4037 GCA_964395195.1 uncultured Steroidobacteraceae bacterium | reverse complement strand
GCCGTTCGAGGTCGCGCGTCCCAACGGCGAGGTCTTCCGTCTGAGTGGAGCCGCGGATTTCGCGGCCGCGGTTGATGCGTGTCCGCTGAGGTACGTGCTCACGGACTCACTCGCCCGCACGTGCGCGGAGCTGGCCTACTCGGACGGAGAGTCGCTCACCAGTTGCCTCGATCTCCTGCGCGTTCCGAGTGAGCGACTCTGGGTCGAATGGAATGACGGGGCGCGGCGGCAGGCGCTGCCGGGTTCCGGGGAATTGCCCGCCGATGCGTCACCGGCGCTCCGGGCGGGGGCGCTCATCCACGCCTCGCGCGACGGGCGCTCCGGGCGGCTCCGGACGTTCTGGACGACCCGCGAGAACCCGGCCGACCCGCTCGTCGCGTCGCTCGAAACGCACTTCGACTTCGACGGGGGGTTGCCGGCGGTGGGATCGCTCGAGGCGCTCTTCGATGGTGCGCTCGCCGGCCTCCCGGCGACGGGCCGGGACGCGCTCGATCCGCTCCTCGGCTGCGTGCGCTACCGGTTCGACCCGAGCTGGGTCCGCTATCACCAGCAGGACCGGCTGAGCCCGGAGCTTCGCGAGCAGGTACTGCGTCAATCACTCGCGAGCGTTGCCCACGACCTGCCGGTTCTGATTGCGCTCTCACTCCTCCTCACCGTCCAGGGCGGGCTGCCGACAACCGCATCGAACCTGGCCCGACTCAATGCCAAGCGACGGCGGCTTGGGCGCGCGCCGCTCCTCGAGCATGTCGAAGTGTCCGTTCCGGTGTTTCGCGAGGCGACGCCCGGGCATACCTCCCCCGAGGGCGATTGGCGACGACCGCCGCGGTTTCACCACGTCCGGGGACATTTGGTGCGACGCGCCAATGCGATCTTCTGGCGGGCACCGCACTGGCGGGGTCACTTGAGGCTCGGGCGTGTCCGGAGCCGGACTGTCGTTCTCGAACCTGCGCGCCCGGGCCCGGTTGGCCCCGGGTCAGGCTCGCGTCAGGCGGTGGACTCCCATCGAGCGTAGGCTCGCGGCGTGGAACGCGTTTCGTACACTCCGTCGATCTGGCGGGGGGCGACCCTCGCCTGCGTCGCATGGCTCCTGGTCGGGGGCCTCGACGGCTGCGTCTCGAGGAAGTACCAGCTGGCCAAGAAAGGCACTCCGCCGATCGAGGTCCTGAACGTCGCCTTTCCGCCAGCACCCCCGCTCGAGCCGGTGCTCTCGGCACTCATCACCTACGGTGGCCCGGGGTCCTGGAAGCGCCGCGCGCTCTGGGACGAGTACGTCGTCGGCTTCAAGAACTCGAGCGACGTACCGACCGTGCTCGACTCCGTCGCAATCATCGACTCGACCGGCACCGCCATCGCGCCGGGCACCGATCCCTGGCGGCTGGAGAAAGCGAGCGTCGCGCTCGAGACGCAGTACCGGAATCGCGGGGAGTCCTTCGTGCGCGGTGCCGGAACGGGGGTCCTCATCGTTGGCGTCGCCGGCGCGGGCGCAGCGGCGGCCGGGCTGTCTTCGCTCTACATCGCGCCCGCGGCGGCAGGTGCGATGCTCGCAGGCATCTTCGTGCTGCCGGTCTATTACGTCACGGTGATCGGCATCAACCATCACAACAAGAAGGTCGTGACCGCCGAGTTCAACCGACGGCGCCTGGCCTTCCCGCTCACGTTGCAGCCGGGCGAGACACGGGTGGGCAGTCTCTTTTTTCCGACGATCCGGGCGCCGCGTGCGCTCGAGGTGCACGTCTCCGGCGCGAGCGGGAGCAGCGCGACCTCCCTCCCCCTCGATTTCCTCAAGGGACTGCACGTTCCGACGCCGGTCACGTCGCCCGCCGCGGGCGCGCACCCGACGTCCTGATCCGCCGACATCGTCCTCGATCCGTCGAGAAGTCGCCCCTGCGCGACAGGATGCGTATCGAGTCCGTCATCTCGCGCGAGTATTCTCATCCCTGCAGACGCGATGGCGTGACACTCGTTTCCTCATCGGCGCCGGCCGCCGTGAGTAGCGCGAGGGTCACAAATGGTTCCCGGACTGCCGGACCTTGCTGCCCCACCGGTGCATCGCGCCGATCTGGGTGGCCGGCTCCCGAAACCTAGGGAACTCCACCGATGTCGGCGTGCGTTTGGGCCCGTAGATTGTGAACCTGCCGGAGGAGTCCGGCCCGAAGAACGAATCCACCCGGCGCGCCGAGGCGTCGGTTGAACGAGAAGTGAGCTTGCGATGAGCGCCGCCCCGAACCCGATCTTCCACGTGCTGACGGTGACCCCGCTCGAGCGGGCGCCGCAGCGAATTCCCGAGACGCTGCCGGTTGCCCTGAAGCTCGCCCGCCCGGAAGAGCGCTGGCGGCGTTTTCTCGTGAGCGCGCCCGTAGTGGCACGACGCGAGCTCGGGCGCGAACCCGCGCTCCTCGCCCGAACCTGGCGTCGCAGTCTGGTCGTATTCCACGGCTGATCCTCCGCGCGCGGCACTTCGCCGCGCGAAGCCCCTGCCGGACCCCTCTGTGATCATTCACAGCCGTAGTCTTGTCGCCGTGATTCTTGCACTCGCCGTCGCAGCAATCGGGGCGTGGTTCGCCTGATCGCGGCCCTTCGACGCGAGCGCGGCGCGCGCGAGCCGATGCCGTGGCATTTCCCTGGACTTCGCGTCCAGGAATTGGGGAAGCCCTCGCCACAAGATAGGCATCTCTCCCGATCCTGAAAAACCGCGTGCTCCGTAACCTTCATCTCGCCGGGAATTGTTCCGGTCGTGTGAAGGAGACGCCGAGATGCCGCGCTACGTGATCGAACGAGAGTTCCCGGATCCGCTCGATGTGCCGACGGACGAGTCGGGTGCCTGCCTCTATCGGCAGATCCCGTATCACTGCGCGGACGAAGGCGTCACCTGGCTGCATTCGTACGTGACGCCGGACCGCAAGCGCTCGTTCTGCGTGTTCGACGGCCCCTCCCCGGATGCGATCCGGCGGGCCGCGACCCGGAGCCGCCTGCCCGTTCACGCCATTACCCATACCCGGGTGCTGAGCCCGGATTCTTACCTCTAGGAGATTGAACCGTGAAGACTGTCATCAAAGCCCTGATCCTGTTGTCTACCGTGCCGTTCGCATCCGCTGCGGTCGCCGCGGAGGCGCCGCTGCACGTCGAGCAGCGTGTCGTGAACTACGCGGACCTCGACATCACCCATCCCGCGGGCGCAGAGGTGCTGCACCGGCGCATCGCATCGGCGGCGAATCGCGTCTGCCTGCTCGAGTTCGAGCGGTACCTCGAGCTCTCGCAGCAGGGCCGGCAGTGCGTGTCTGATGCAATCACCCGCGCGGTCAACGACGTGAATGCGCCGCTCCTGACGGCGTATCACCGGAGCAAGGCCCGGGGCGCGGGCACGGTGGCGTCCTCGGTTGCCCAGGCGGGGACGAAATCCGACATCGCCATGGATGGCATGGTCCACTGAGGATTGAAACGGGCGGGCGGACCCTGCGGTGTGGCGTCGGGTCCGCCCTTCCCCGTCGATGCTGACGGTGGCCGCGGCGGCTGGACTCAGGAGCCGCGGCGAGCGGCGGGACGACGCTCGGCGTTCCGGGCGAGCGCGGCCGGGGATGCGAAGAGCTCCCGGATCCGGCGCGCCAGTTGATCGGCGGAGACCGGCTTCTGAAAGAATCCGCTCGCGCCCGCGAGGATGACGAGTTCCTCGGTGACGTCGTTGCTGAACCCGGTGCAGAGGATGACCGGCAGCGTCGGGCGGAGCGCCTTGATCCTCCCGAGGAGCGCGAGACCCGTGAGCTTCGGCATCACCTGGTCCGTGATCACGACATCGAATGCCGACGGATCCTTCTCGATCCGGACCAGGGCATCGAGTGAGTCCGTGAGCGCGGTCACCGAATATCCGAGCGTCGTGAGGCGCGTCGCGAGCAGGTCGACGATGAAGGGCTCATCGTCAACCACAAGGATGCGCTCGCTGCCCTCGATCGGGCCAACGCCCGGGGGAATCGCGCGAGGTATGGCGGCGCCATCGAGGAGCGGCAGGTCGACGGTGACGGTCGTGCCCTCGGCGGGCCGGC
>CAYNCY010000412.1:0-4046 GCA_964395195.1 uncultured Steroidobacteraceae bacterium | reverse complement strand
CTTCGCCGCGTGTGCCTTCTTGTTCGCCTCGAACAGGAACTTGCCGAAGTCCATGACCCGGCACACGGGCGGTTCGGCGGTCGGCGAAACTTCGACGAGATCCATGGCCTGGGAGACTGCGAGCGCGAGCGCTTCGGCTCGCGTCATCACTCCGGCCTGGCTCCCATCCGCGGCGATCACTCGCAGCGAGGGCGCAAGGATTTCTTCGTTGCGCCGAACGCGCTTGCTAGTAGAGATAGGTCAATCCTCCAAAGAATTACGGCCGCGGCTCGCGATCTCAGACGCAAGCAGCGCCGCCACTTTTTCAAGTGGCATGGCGCCGAGATCCTTGCCTGATCGCGTGCGCACGGCCAACGAGTGGGACTCGACTTCCCGGTCCCCCGCCACCAGCAGGTACGGGACCCGCTTGAGCGTATGTTCCCGAATTTTAAAGCCCACCTTCTCGTTTCGCAAGTCCGACTCGACCCGAACCCCCTGATTTTTCAGGTATTCGGTACATTCCCTAGCGAAATCAGCCTGCCGCTCGGTGATGTTGAGCACCACCGCCTGCACCGGCGACAGCCAAACCGGGAATTTCCCGGCGTAGTGCTCGATCAGGATGGCGAGGAAGCGCTCGAACGAGCCGAGGATTGCCCGGTGGAGCATCACGGGGACCTTCCGGGTCCCGTCCTCGGCGACATATTCGGCGCCGAGGCTCCCCGGAATGAAGTAATCGACCTGCAGCGTCCCGCACTGCCAGTCGCGGCCGATGGTGTCCTTGAGGACGAACTCGAGCTTGGGTCCGTAGAACGCGCCCTCGCCCGGGTTCGCGGTATAGGCGAGCCCGGCCCCCTCGACCGCGGTCTTGAGCGCGGCTTCGGCCCGGTCCCAGACTTCGTCGGTGCCGGCCCGCTTCGCCGGGCGGTCCGAGAACTTGACGCGGACGTCGGTGAAGCCGAATTCCGCGTAGATCGACTTCAGCAGTTCGCAGAACCGGACCGTCTCGGAGCCGATCTGCTCTTCCATGCAGAAGATGTGCGCATCGTCCTGCGTGAAGGCGCGCACCCGCATCAGGCCGTGGAGCGCACCCGAGGGCTCGTTGCGGTGGCAGGACCCGAACTCGGCGAAGCGAAGCGGCAGGTCGCGGTAGCTCTTCATGCCCTGCTTGAAGACGAGCACGTGTCCCGGGCAGTTCATGGGCTTGAGCGCGAGCGAGCGGTTCTCGGACTCGGCGATGAACATGTGCTCGCGGTAATTCGCCCAGTGGCCGGTCTTCTCCCAGAGCGACCGGTCGAGGAGCTGCGGGGTCTTGATCTCGCGGTAGTCGGCCGCCGTGATCCGGTCGCGCACGTAGCGCTCGACCTCGCGCCACAGCGTCCAGCCGTGCGGGTGCCAGAAGACGCTTCCGACCGCCTCTTCCTGCTGGTGGAAGAGGTCGAGCTCGCGGCCGATGCGACGGTGATCGCGCTTCTCCGCCTCCTCGAGCCGGGTCAGGTAGTCCTTGAGGTCCTTCTCGTTGAGCCACGCGGTGCCATAGACCCGCTGCAGCATTTCGTTCTTCGAGTCGCCGCGCCAGTAGGCGCCCGCGACCTTCATGAGCTTGAAGGCCTTGAGCTTGCCGGTGGATGGCACGTGTGGGCCGCGGCACAGATCGAACCACTCGCCCTGGCCGTAGAGGCTGATGTCCTCGTTCGCCGGGATGCTCGCGATGATCTCGGCCTTGTAGTGCTCGCCCATCCCCTTGAAGAGCGCGACGGCCGCGTCGCGCGGCATCACGCGCCGGGTGACCGGGAGGTTCGCCGCGGCCAGCTCCTTCATCTTGGCCTCGAACTTCTCGAGGTCCTCCGGGGTGAAGGGCCGCTCGAAGGCGAAGTCGTAGAAGAAGCCGTCCTCGATCACGGGGCCGATCGTGACCTGCGCCTTCGGGTAGATCGCCTGCACGGCCTGCGCGAGGAGGTGCGCGGTGGAGTGCCGGATGATCTCGAGCGCCGCCGGATCCTTCTCGGTGACGATCGACAGCGTCGCGTTCCCGTCGATCCGGGTCGAGGTGTCGACGAGCTTCCCGTCGATGCGCCCGGCGAGCGCGGCCTTCGCAAGGCCGGGCCCAATGCTCGCGGCCACCTCGGCCACCGTCACGGGTTGCTCGAAGCGTCGCTCGCTGCCATCGGGAAGGGTGATCAGGGGCATCGGAGGGGCCGGCCGGAAAAGCGCGGCAGTCTACCAAAGCCGGACCCCCGGCAGGGCCCGGCGGAGCGTCAGCGCAGCTTCAACGGCGCACCGTAGCCGGTGAGTTCGAGGTAACCGCGCCCGGTTGCGCCGTCGGGTGAACGGGAAGTGACCGCGCCTTCCCAGTAGACGGCCCCCGTGGTGAGCCGGGAATCGCTTTCCTGGTCGTCCATCAGCGGCACGAGCGCGAATTCGAGCGGACCTGCCCGGAGCGTGAACCCGACCGGCCAGTCGATGCCCGTGTGGACCGACCGCCAGTGGCGCGTCGCACCGAAGTCGATCTCATCGGGCCTGAACACCCGCCGCGTTCCGTCGGCGGCCCGCCACGTGCCGCCCGCCCACCGCGCCTTCCCGGAGGCGTCGCGGATCCGAAAGGCCATCAGCGCCGCGCCATCCGGCAGGTTGAGGCCCGTCCAGTCCCAGCCCACGCTGGCGGCGTCGAGGTAGGCATCCGACCACTCGTGGTCGAGCCAGGCATCGCCCGTCACCGCGCGCCAGGCGCCGCCCTCCCGGACGCGCCCGGTTACCTTGAGTCCCGGGATCGAGTAGTAGCGGCTCGAGGACGCCGGGTCAGGCCCTTTCTGGCTGTAGCCGCCCTCGCCGTTCACGAGGACCGGCTCGCCGCGCCCGAAGGCAAGGTCGAGCTCGAAGTCCTCCGCCGCCACCCGCGCCGCGAAGCCTTCTCGATCCGACTGCAGGCGCCAATCGCCGAGCGTGACGTCCGTGCGGCCGGTTCCCGCCGCCGCAAGGCCGAAACCGACGCGCGCGATCTTCTCGGCATGGAGCGCGCGCGGGCGCGCGGGGTCCGAGAGCGCGGCATGGGCGATGACGAGTTCGTGCGCGGCGAAGGCGCTCGGATTCGCATCGTCGACGCCGGGGCGCGTGCGAAAGAACGTGACCTGGAAGCCGAGCGGCGCACCGTCCGAAGTCTTGAGCCAGCCCGTCACGTACCACCACTCGGTCAGCGACGCGGGGTGCGCCCCTTCATCGAACGGCAGAGTCAGTGCGGGTGCGACCGGGCTCCGTGGCCGCGCGACGGCGGTCGTGACGTCGCCCTCCGCAACGGTCGCGAGCACCGCGCCCGCGAGGACGACGAAGGCCCGCGTCCACGCCTTCACCAGTCCTCCCGGACGGCGCGCACGGCGCTTTCATCGAGCACCGCGCGTGCGGCGAGCCGCGCCGTCGTCGCCGCCGCGACGACGAGCGCGAGTGCGACGGCGAGGAGCTGGCCAACCGGCACCACGAAGTCGAGGCTCCAGTGGAAGGACTGGCGGTTGACGACGTAGACGAGCACGAGGCTGAGCGCGCCACCGACGAGGAGCCCGTAGAGCGCACCGACCGCACCGAGCAGCGCGCCCTCCCCCGCCAGGAGCGCTTTCAGTTGCCGCGCGGTGCAGCCGAGGTGCCGAAGCACCCCGAACTCCGCGCGCCGCGCGAGCGCCTGGGAGGCGAAGGCGAAGGCGACCCCGGCGAGGCCGAGCGCGACCGCGAGCGCCTCGAGCACGTAGGTGATCGTGAAGGCGCGATCGAAGGCGACGAGCGAGCGCGCCTTGAGCTCGGTCGTCTCGATCGTCTGCAGCTGCGCGCCGAGCCCGAGGCGCGCGTTGAGCGCCGCCTCGACGGCGGCGGCGCTCGCGCCGGGCGCCAGCCACAGCGCCGCGTCGGTTGCGCCCTCGTCGTGGGTCCACTCGCGGTAGAGCGCGGCATCGAGGAGCACGGACCCCGTGCTCCTCGCGTAGTCGCGCCAGACACCGCCGATGTACACGCGGTGCGAGCGACCAGCGAGCGGGAGGGTGAGCGTATCGCCGGCTACAAGATGGGACTTACTAGCCGTGCCAAGC
>CAYNCY010000411.1:0-4085 GCA_964395195.1 uncultured Steroidobacteraceae bacterium | reverse complement strand
AACTCGAGCGCGACCTCGCGCCAGCTCGCGAACAACCTCCTGGGCGACATCGCCGACCGCATCCGCTCGAACCGCACCGCGATCGCCGCCTACGGCGCCGCCGGCGCGAACAACAACTGCGCGGGCAGCGCCCTTGGCACCGTGACCTGCTCGCCCGCGCAGATGGCGGCCGACGACGTGTACCGCTGGAACCAGCAGATCGCCTCGACCTGGCCCGGCGGCAACGCGACCGGCGCGATCGTGGTCACCGTCGGCGCCGCCGGCACGCCCTCGACCTACACGATCACGATTACCTGGCAGGAGCAGGGCCAGACGACGGCGCTGACCTCGCAGCTGGTGGTGCAGATATGAACGCGCGTCGCATGCTGTCGCGGAGCGTCGAGTCCGGCATCGGGCTCGTCGAGATCATGGTGGCCTCGACGATCGCCGCCGTGCTCATCATTGGCGCGGTCACGGTCTACTCGGACAGCCGCAACAACTACACCGTGCACGAGACGTCCTCACGGCTCGAGGAGAGCGCGCGCTACGTGCTCTCGGTGATCGAGCCGGACGTGCGCATGTCGAGCTACTGGGGCCTCACCAAGGGCTCGATCGGCATCGCCAACTCGTTCCAGCAGACCGCCGCGGCGGCGACGGCGATCGTCGGCACCAACGCCGCGACGCAGTGTGGCACCAACTTCGGCGCCGACCTGCAGACCACGATCGAAGGCTCGAACGACTCCTACGCGCTCGGCTGCCAGGCCTACAACAACCGCCCGATGCCCTCGGCGGACACGCTCACCGTGCGTCGCGCCTCGTTCATCCCGACGACGGTCGCTGCGGCGACGGCGGGGCCGCTGCGCATCTGTTCGACGCGGCTCTCGGCGGCACTCGCGACCTCGGGCGCCGGCTGCCCCGCGACCCCGGTCGGGCTCCTCAGCGACCTCATCGTCCACACCTACTACGTCGACAGGGATTCGAGCACGGTCGCAAACCTGCCGACCCTGTACCGCAAGTCCCTCAACAACGTCGGCACCACGCCGACCTTCCAGGACGAAGAGATCCTGCAGGGCGTCGAGGACCTCCAGGTGCAGTTCGGCATCGACCCGACCGGCACCACCGGCATCGCGACGCAGTACGTTGACGCGCTCAACGCCGCGACGATCCCAGGGGCCGCGCAGATCATCTCGGTGCGCATCTGGGTGCTCCTCAGGGCCGATACCCAGGAGCAGGGCTTCACGGACAACCGCACGTACGCGTACGCGAACCGCCTGGCCGCGAACGGCACGGTGACCTCGCTCACCGGGGGCGGCAGCGCGACGAAGGCCTACGCGCCGGCCGACAAGTACCGCCGGTTGCTCGTGTCGCGAACCATCATGATCCGCAATGCGCTCGGCACCTGAGGCGATGCCCGTGAAATCCACCCCGCACACTCGCTCCCACGTCGCCGGCGCCGCGCTCCCGGTAGCGCTCATCCTGCTCGTCGTCGTGACGCTCCTCGCGGTCGCCGGCATGCGCACCGCGGGGCTCGGCTTCATCATGGCCGGCAACGACCAGTACCGGCAGAAGGCCTTCCTCGCCTCCGAGACCGGCATCGAGCAGGCCAACACCTTCGGCACGTTCAATCCGGCCGTCGCCTCGCAGACCCTCGCCGGCACCGTGACGGGCGCGGCGTCCGACACCTACTCGGCCGTGATCGCCCGCCAGCTCGGTGGCGTCGCGCAGGGCGCGATCTGGGGCAACAGCTGGAACGCCTTCTCCACCTATCACTTTGAAATCGACAGCACCGGCACCTCGGTGCGCAGTGCCAGCACCCTCCACGACCAGGGTGTCGCGATCATGGCCCCCTATTCATCGACGATCACCGGCGGCACTGGCGGCCTGTGAACCGACTCCGGAGCAATCCCATGCAGACCCACAAGACCCTCGCGCTCGCCGCCCTCCTCGGGAGCAGCCTCGTCGCGACCGCGGCACTCGCCGGCGAGAAGGGCCTGCACAGCCCGGATGTCGTCTCGAACTCGCGTGCCTTCGAGGCCTCGACCGAGACCGTCCTCCTGCCGACGAGCGACGGCGGGCGCCTGACGGTCAATCATTGCAGCGGCTGCACGGCGCAGACGCTCGAGACCAATTCCGCCACCACCTACTTCGTCGGCAAGTCGCAGGTCACGCTGTCGCAGCTCAAGACCTACCTCGCCGATGGCCGCGGCCATTCGATGGTCGTACTCGCCTCCCTCACGAACTCCGTCGCGACGCGCGTCACGGTCGCCGGCTCCCTCGCCGCGAACGTGAAGAGCCGCTGATCTCACCGAGGATCCTCGTATGTCACGCAAACAGTCACTGACGCTTGCCCTCGCCTGCGGCCTCATCCTCACGGGTGTCGCGCAGCCCGTTCTCGCGGACGACTCCGAGATCTTCACCGGGGCGACCACGACGGGCACCGTCAACCCGAACATCATGATGATCATCGACACCTCGGGTTCGATGTCGACGCCAGTCACGACGCAGGTCGCCTACGACCCGACCGCGACCTACACCGGCAGCTGCGACAACACCGCGACCTATTTCGTCGCGGGCACGACCGGCTCGCCGCCGACCTGCGGCTCGGGCTCGAAGTCCTTCCCGACCTCGAACCTCGTCTGCGCGGCGGCGTCCTCGGCCCTCGGCACGACGACGTCATCGCCCGGCTTCTACAGCGACAACCTCGTGCAGTGGAAGCGGTCGGGCCGCACGACCTTCACGTACGCCTGGAACGCCGTGCTGACGACGAGCACGACCTCGGGCTTCCAGGTCGCCTGCCAGGGTGACTATCCGGGCACGGCCCCGTGGCCGAGCACCTACAACGGCTCGAGCAACACAGTGGCGAACGAGTTCACGCGGACCGCGAACCAGATCTACTGGAACAACGGCTCGCCGACGCTGACGACCTACACGCTCTACAGCGGCAACTACCTCAACTGGTACAACTTCAACGCGACCACGACGATCGGCACGCGCATCTCGGTCGTGCAGCAGGCCGCGACCAACCTGATCAACTCGCTGTCGAACGTCAACATCGGGCTCATGCGCTACAGCAACAACGTGAGCCTGAACGGCCGCCTGAGCGGTGACCAGATGGCGCAGGGCGGCATGGTCGTCTACCCGATCTCGCCGATCGGCGCGGGCTCGAACCGCACGAACCTCACGACCGCGATCAACAGCTACGACGCGGACGGCTGGACGCCGCTGTCGGAGACGATGTACGAGGCCTACCTGTACTTCTCCGGCGGCACGGTCCTCTACGGCAACAACTCCGTCGTCGACGGCGCGACCTTCAAGAGCGTCGCGTCCTCGCGCACCGGTGGCGTCATCACCTCGAACACGTACCAGACGCCGATCAGCGCGGCCTGCCAGAAGAACTTCGTGGTCTTCCTCACGGACGGCCTGCCGACCCAGGACAACCAGGCGGACTCGGCGATCCAGGCGCTCCCGGGCGTCGGCGCGAGCGCTTGCGATGACACCTCGCAGCCCCCCTACAGCAACTTGCCGGGCGGCTGGGGCCCGAGCACGACGGCGGGCAAGTGCCTCTCGGCGCTCACCAAGTACATGTTCAACTCTGACCTGAGCACGGCGTACGCCGGCCAGCAGAACGTGCAGACCTACTTCATCGGCTTCGGCGACGACCCGGGCCTCGCGCAGGCCTTCGGCTACCTGGAGGCGGCCGCAACCAAGGGCGGCGGCACGGCGTACTCGGCCGGCGACCTCACGAGCCTGCAGCAGGTGCTCTCGAGCATCGTCACGAACATCCTGCAGACCTCCTCGACCTTCACGGCGCCGACCGTCGCGGTCAACGCCTTCAACCGGACGCAGACGCTGAACGACCTCTACGTCTCGGTCTTCCAGCCGAGCTCGAACTACCACTGGCCGGGTAACGTCAAGAAGTACCTGGTGTCGTCGGGCGTGATCGTCGACCAGAACGGCAACCCCGCGGTCGATCCCGCGACCGGCTTCTTCAAGTCGAGCGCGCAGAGCTTCTGGTCGCCGGCGGCTGACGGCGCGCAGGTGCCGGTCGGCGGCGCCGCCAACATGATCCCGAACTGGGATCCGACCGCGAGCCCGACGCGCACGAT
>CAYNCY010000410.1:0-4106 GCA_964395195.1 uncultured Steroidobacteraceae bacterium | reverse complement strand
CGCGGGCCGGCCGCGCGCGTTCCGAACGCCCAAGCGCACCACGACCGAGATCCCGCTCGCCGAGGTCTGCAACGTCGAAGTGTATGGCGAGATCGTTTCGTTCGAGTTCACGGAGCAGGGCGCGGCGCGGCGCTCGGTCAAGTTCCGCGCCGTCGATGCACGCGAAGCGGCGGCGATCGTCGCGCGGCTGCCGACGACGACCACCGTTGGGTACGCACCGGTCATGGCGGAGGCGGCGGAGTTCGCCCAGGCGCTCCGCGCGCTCGGGCCGGGCACACCGGTCACCTGGACGCTGGTCGGCCTCAACGTCGCCGCCTTCATTTTCACGGCAACGCAGGGTGCAGGCGTCTTCACGGCCGATGCGGACGTTCTCGTGCGGCTCGGCTCCGACTACACGCCGCTAACGGTCGGTGGCGAGTGGTGGCGGCTCCTCACGAGCACGTTCCTGCATTTTGGCTTCATGCATCTCGCGCTCAACATGCTCGCGCTCGCGGTGAACGGCCGGGTCGCGGAGCAGCTCTTCGGCCGCGCGCGATACGTGTTGATCTACGTCTCCGCAGGACTCGCCGGCAGCGTTGCGAGCCTGTGCTGGCACACCGTCGTCAATGGCGCGGGCGCCTCCGGCGCGATCTTCGGCGTGTTCGGCGCGCTGCTCGCCTTCTTCGTACGCGACGCGGGCGGCGTACCGGCCTCCGTCAAGAAAGCGCAACGGACCAGCATCGCGGCATTCATCGTCTACAACGTCCTGAACGGCGCGCGGCTTCAAGGCATCGACAACGCCGCCCACCTGGGTGGGCTGGCGACCGGCTTCCTGCTGGGATTGCTGCTGACCCGCCCGCTCGGCGCCGCGCGGACTGCACGCTCGTGGAGCGGCCAGTGGTGGAGAGCCTGCGCTATCGTCGGCGCGGCCGCGCTCATCGTCGGCACTCTGCTCGAGGGCGGGCAACTGCATCCGCGTGTTGCGCTCGACGATCAGGGCCATCCGATTCCGCTGGCGGCATTCGGTCCATGGCGGCACACGTTCGGGCGCCTCTCACTCGGCCTGACGCGAGAGCAGGTCGAGGCGGTCGGGGGAGCCCCCGTGCGGCGTGTGGCGCCCGACGACTGGCTCTTCAACTCCGTCGACTCGGGGCATGACGGGTTGCTGGACGCATTTTTCACCCCGCCAGCGGACGGCAAGGCGAGCGTCACCTACGCCTTGCTGTACAGCGGCGACAGGGCGTCAGCGCCGGCGGACCTCCCCTATCTCGGCGACCTCTCCCTTCCCGATCTCGTCAGCCGGTACGGCGAGCCGATCGGCGGCGGTCCGCCACAGTCGGAGCCGCGCTACGTACTCTTTCGAACCGGCGTATTTGTCGAGATCGTACGCGGTCACGTTCGCCGCTACGGCATCGCCCAGTCACGCTAGGTCGGACGGCAGACCGGGACTCGGTCGGGCCAGGGGCCCTCGACGCGCCGGCAATGCGTCGCTTTGCAGGCGTCCCGACGTCGCCTCCGGAGTCTGTCCGTCGCAGGGGACGGGCTATCATGATCCCCAGGGGGTGGCCGCCCGTGGCCGGCCCGGGAGGGCTCGGTGAACAAGGTCTATCCATCCGCTGACGCGGCGCTCAAGGGGATCGTGCCGGACGGGGCGCTCCTGGCCGTCGGCGGCTTCGGCCTCTGCGGCATCCCGGAGCTCCTGATCGATGCGCTTCACGACACCGGCGCCAAGAACCTCACCGTCATCTCCAACAACGCCGGCGTCGATGGCCTCGGCCTCGGCAAGCTCCTGATCTCCCGGCAGATCAAGAAGATGATTTCCTCCTACGTCGGCGAGAACAAGGAGTTCGAGCGCCAGTACCTCGCCGGCGAGCTCGAGCTCGAGTTCACGCCGCAGGGCACGCTTGCGGAGAAGCTGCGCGCCGGTGGCGCCGGGATCCCGGCGTTCTTCACGCAGACCGGGGTCGGCACGATCGTCGCCGAAGGCAAGGAGCTGCGCGAATTCGATGGCCGGACCTACGTGATGGAGCGCTCGCTCGTTCCGGACGTCTCCCTCGTGAAGGCCGAGGTCGCCGACACGAGCGGCAACCTGCGGTTCCGTCTGACCGCGCGCAACTTCAACCCCGCCGCGGCGACCGCCGGGCGCATCTGCGTGGTCGAGGTCGGCGAGATCGTCCCGGTCGGCACGCTCAAGCCCGATGACATCCACCTGCCCGGCATCTACGTGCACCGCATCGTGCACAACAGGAACACGATCAAGCACATCGAGAAGCGCACGTTGACCGTGCCCGTGGGAGCCTGAGCATGCCGTGGACGCAGGAACAGATGGCGGCACGCGCCGCGCAGGAGCTGAAGGACGGGTTCTACGTGAACCTCGGCATCGGCATCCCGACGCTGGTCGCGAACTACGTGCCGAAGAACATCGAGGTGTGGCTGCAGAGCGAGAACGGCATGCTCGGCATCGGCCCGTTCCCGACCGAAGCCGAGGTCGACGCCGACCTCATCAACGCCGGCAAGCAGACCGTGACCACGATCCCGGGCTCGTCGATCTTCGGGAGTGATCAGAGCTTCGCGATGATCCGCGGCGGCAAGATCAACCTCGCGATCCTGGGCGCGATGCAGGTCAGCGAGCAGGGTGACCTCGCCAACTGGATGATCCCGAAGAAGATGATCAAGGGCATGGGCGGCGCCATGGACCTCGTGGCGGGCGTCGAGCGCGTCGTCGTCGTGATGGAGCACGTCGCGCGCAAGAAGGACGGCACCACGGATCTCAAGATCCTGCCCTCCTGCACGTTGCCGCTGACCGGCCTCAAGGTCGTCGACCGGATCATCACGGATCTGTGCGTGCTCGACGTGACCGGGAAGGGCCTGAAGCTCGTCGAGCTCGCGCCCGACGTCAGCCGCGCCGACGTCGTCGCGAAGACCGGGGCGACTCTGCTGCCCTAGCTGCCGATCAGTTCCGGGCGCTCGCGATGCACTCGACCTCGACCCGCGCACCGAGCGCAAGTCCCGATGCGCCGATCGCGCTGCGCGCCGGGTAGGGCTTCTTCAGGAAGCTCACGTAGATCTCGTTGAACGCCGGCCAGTCAGCCATGTCGGCGAGCATCACCGTGCACTTGACGAGATCGGCAGTCGTGCGACCGTGCGCAGTCAGGATCGCGCGGATGTTCTCGAGCGCCTGGCGCGCTTCGGCCGGGAATCCGCCCGGGACCAGCGTGCGCGTGCCGGGAACATTGCCGACCTGGCCCGAGAGATAGATCGTATCGCCGTTGCGGACGGCCTCCGAGAACGGGAGCCCTGCCTTCGCGGCGGTCTCGGAGTTCAGGAACTCGACGTGGGCAGGCGGGGTGGCTGCGAGCGCCGTGGCAGCGACGAGGCAGCCAAGCGCCGTGGCGATGGCGCGGACGCGGCTCGGGCGGACGAGGGTCTTTGGCACGACACTTCTCCCAGGACGGTTGGCTGCCCCGAGTGTGTCACACCGGGCGGCCTCAGACAGCGGGCTTCAGCGGCTCCGGCCGCGCGATCACGTAGCCCTGCATGTAGTCGATGCCCATGCGACGCGCCGCCTCAAGCGAGGCCGCGTCCTCGACCTGCTCCGCGATCACCTTGAAGTCGAGCGTGCGGGCGAGCTTGATCATCGCCGACACCATCGCCTGGTTGACGGTGTCGCGCGCGAGGTTGCGCATATAGAGACCGTCGATCTTGAGGAAGTCCATCGCCAGCGTCTTCAGGTTCGCGAACGAGCCGAGGCCGCTGCCGAAGTCATCGAGCGCGAAGGTGCAGCCCATGCCGTGCAGGACGCCGATAAAGCGTCGCGCGTGCTCGAGATTCGCGACCACGGAGGCCTCGGTCACCTCGAAGCACACCTGGCCCGGACTGACGCCCGTGCGGTCGAGGCACTCGACGACGAACTCGAGGAACTGCGCATCGCCGAGCGTCTGACCCGAGATGTTGATCGCGATACTGCGGCCATCCGCAACCTTGATCGCGCCGCGGCCGAGCGCGGCGAGGGCCGCCTGGACGACCCAGCGATCGACGAGGGACATCAGGCGATAGCGCTCGGCCGCCTTCAGGAACTCCGAGGGCCCGATCACCGTACCGTCATCGCCCATCAGCCGCACCAGGTC
>CAYNCY010000409.1:0-4123 GCA_964395195.1 uncultured Steroidobacteraceae bacterium | reverse complement strand
CTCTGGCCGCCGGGCCATGGACGATCTGCTGACCGACCTCGACAAGCGCGCGGACACGGCGCGGAGCGGTGACCTCAAGACGCTGCTCGGGGCGGCGCGCCGGCTGAGCGAGGCGCGTGATGCCGCTGCCGCCGGCCAGTCGGACGGTCGCAGCGAGCAGGGATTCGGCCTCAGCATCCCGTACAGCGTCGCGTCCACGGAGGTCACCGCGCGCGATGCGCCCTACAACGGCTACGCGCACTCCTTCGGCGGCATGGCCGTCCAGTTCATCCTGTTCGCAGGAATCGATGCCGGCGTGCTGCTGCTGCTCACCCGCCAGCGGGGCATCTGGCAGCGGCTCCGCTCCGCGCCGCTGCGCCGCAGCGAGTTCATGCTGGCGCGAGCACTGGCGACGACGCTGATCAGCCTCTTCCAGTTCACGCTGATCTATCTGGCGGCGGCGTTGGTGTTCAAGGTACGTATCGAGGGGAGCGCGCTCGGGTTCGTGGGTGTCGGCATCGCCTTCTGCCTGCTCAATGCCTCGTTCGGCCTGATGCTGGCGACGCTTGGCGGGAGTGCACCGACCACGCGCGGCCTCGCCAGCATGGCGACGCTGCTGCTCGTGATGATCGGCGGCGCCTGGGTTCCGGCGTTCGTTTTTCCGCGGTGGCTGCAGACCGCGTCGCTCTACGCGCCGACCCGCTGGGCCATCGACGGCCTGGATGGCGCCACCTGGCGCGGCCTTCCCTTCGGTTCGGCGGTGCTGCCGATCGTCGTGCTGGCCGGCACGGCGGCGATTTGCCTGGCGGTGGCGATCTGGCGGTTCCGCTGGGAGGAATAGCGCACGGCGGGTTGGCGCGACCAGGCCCTGGCCCGACGTCGGCGCTTCGAGTTCGGTGGCCGTTGAGGTAACGTGCGCCGCGATCCGTCATTTCAAGCGTGAGGCGCCGTGGGACCACTCGAGGGCATCAAGGTACTGGACCTGAGTCGCGTGCTCGCGGGCCCGTGGGCGACGCAGGCACTCGCCGACTTCGGCGCGACCGTCTACAAGGTCGAGAAGCCGGGCGCCGGGGACGACACGCGCGGCTGGGGCCCGCCGTGGCTCAAGGACAAGGCGGGGCGCGACACCGCCGAGTCCGCGTACTACCTCTCGACCAACCGCGGCAAGTACTCGCTCGCGATCGATCTCGCCACCCCGGACGGCGCGAACCTGGTCCGCTCGCTCGCCGTGCGCGCGGACGTCCTCGTCGAGAACTTCAAGGTCGGCGGCATGGCGAAGTACGGGCTCGGCTATCCCGAACTCGCCGCGCTCGCACCGCGCCTCGTCTACTGCTCGATCTCCGCTTTCGGCCAGGACGGCCCGGATGCGGGCGGGGCCGGCTACGATGCGATGATGCAGGGCATGGGCGGCCTCATGAGCATCACCGGTGTCCCGGACGGGGAGCCGGGCGCAGGCCCCCAGAAGGTCGGCGTCGCGGTCGTCGACCTGATGACCGGGATGTACGCGACGACCGCGATCCTGGGCGCGCTCTTCGAGCGCACGACGTCGGGGGTCGGGCAGTACATCGACCTCGCGCTCCTCGACACGCAGGTGGCGTGGCTCGCGAACCAGAACCTCAACTTCCTCCTCTCCGGCAAGGCGCCGACGCGCCAGGGCACCTCGCACCCGAACATCGTCCCGTACCAGTCCTTTCCGACGGCGGACGGCCACCTGATGCTCGCGGTCGGCAACGACGGGCAGTTCCAGCGACTCGCCGCCGCGCTCGGGCGATCGGAGCTGGCGACGGACGCGCGCTTCGCGACCAACGCCGCGCGGGTCGCCGCGCGTGCCGTCCTCGTACCCGAACTCGCCGCGATCTTGAGGACCCGCCCGACCCGCGCCTGGATTGCGCTGCTGACGCCGCTGCAGGTGCCCTGCGGCCCGATCAACGACCTGAGCGAAGTCTTCGCGGAGCCCCAGGTCCGCCACCGGGCGCTCCGGATGGACCTGCCGCACCCGACCGCCGGCAGCGTCCCCCAGGTCCGAAACCCCATCCGCTTCTCGCGGACCCCGCTCGAGTACCGCCTCGCGCCGCCGCTCCTCGGTGAGCACACCGACCGGGTGCTCGCCGAGGAGCTCGGCCTCGCGGCGCCCGAGCTCGCGCGGCTGCGCCGGGCAGGCGCGATCGGCTGAGACGCGCGCCCGGCCGGCCGCTGCCGCGCTCCTGTATTCTCGGGGCCGGAAGGCCCGGGCGCGTGCCCGGGCCAGAACCAGAAGGCCCGAGCGACCCCCATGACGACGCCCACCCTGCGCGCGAGTGCCGCGCTCGCCAACGTCCGCTACGAGATCCGCGGGGCGCTCGCGCGTCGCGCGCACGAGATGGAGCGGCAGGGCTACGACATCGTGTCGCTGAACATCGGCAACCCGGGCGCCTTCGGCTTTCGGACCCCCGAGACCATGCGCCTCGCGATGATCGAGAACCTCCGCCAGGCGGAGGGCTACGTGCACCAGAAGGGCATCTTTCCGGCGCGCGAGGCCGTCGTGATGCAGCAGCAGGAGCGCGGGCTTCGCACCGTCACCGTCGATGACGTCTTCATCGGCAACGGTGTCTCCGAGCTCATCGACCTCGTGCTGCGCGCGCTCCTCAACGACGGCGATGAGGTGCTGGTCCCGAGCCCCGACTACCCGCTGTGGACGGCGGCGACGCTCCTCAACCGCGGCCGCGCCGTTCACTACCCCTGTCACCGCGCGAACGCGTGGATGCCGGATCCGGAGGAGATCGAGAAGCTGATCACGCGCCGCACGCGCGCGCTCGTCGTCATCAACCCCAACAACCCGACGGGCGCGGTCTATTCGCGCGAAGTCCTCGAAGGACTCGCACGCCTCGCCGAGAAGCACCGTCTCGTCGTGCTCGCGGATGAGATCTACGACCAGATGACCTACGACGGCGCAGCCTCGATCCCGATGGCGACGCTCGTGCACGGTACTCTCTGCGCGACGCTGTCCGGGCTCTCGAAGATCTACCGCGCCTGCGGCTATCGCGTCGGCTGGGCGGTGTTCTCGGGGGAGCGCGAGGGGGCGGAGGAGTATCTCAAGGGCCTCGAGCTCCTCTCATCGCTGCGCCTGTGCAGCAACGTCCCCGGCCAGTGGGCCGTGCAGACGGCGCTCGGCGGCCACCAGAGCATCAAGGACCTCACCGCGCCCGGCGGGCGCCTCCACGAGTCGCGGAAGACCATTCTCGAGTCCGTCGCGGCGAGCGATTACCTGGAACTCGTGGCGCCGATGGGCGCGATGTACGGCTTCGTCGGCGTCAATGCGACGAAGCTCCCGGGCTTCGACGACCAGGCCTTCGCGCTCGACCTGCTCGAGCACAAGCACGTGCTGGTCGCACCGGGCGTCAGCTTCAACGCGCCCTTCAACAACCACTTTCGCGTGACGAACCTGCCCGAGCCCGAGGTGCTGCGCGCCGTGTTTGCGAAGATCGAGGAGCAGCTCGGCGTCTACGCCCAGGCCGCGGCCGCCGCGAACGCGCGCGCGGCGTCCCTCAAGGCCGTCGCGCGCCCCTGACGTGCGCGCGCTCGCGCCCCACGCGGCTCTTCTCGATGCGGGCGGTGAGATCATCACCGCCACCGGCCGCCAGGCCGAGGCGCTCAAGCGCCGGCTCGGACTCGAGCGCGCGGACGCTGCGCCCGGTGTCTGGGCAACCCCGCTCATCCGGCCGCTCGCCGCCTGGCTCGAGCGCGCCGCCGATGCGCTCGAGGAGCGGCCCGTGCTCCTCGCGCCCGAGGCCGCGAGCCGCCTCTGGCAGCGCATCGTCGCGGGCAGCCGTGCGGGCGAGGGGCTCGTCAACGTGCGCGCGGCCGCGGCTCTCGCCGAGCGCGCCTGGCAGCTCATCCACGAGTGGCGCATCGATCCCAACACGCTCGAGGCGACGACGGCCGAGGAGGCCGCGTTCGCCGGGTGGGCGCGGGAGTACGCCGCCGCGACGGCGGCGCTCGGCGCCATCGAGCGCGCGCGCCTCGGCGCGCTCATCGCCGCGCGCGCGACCGAGCTCGTGGCGGCGCTGCCGGGCGGCGCGATCGGCTGGCACGGCTTTGGCGGCGCGACGCCGGCGCGAGCGTCGCTCATCGCCGCGCTCCGCGCGGCCGGGCGCGCCTCCACGGA
>CAYNCY010000408.1:1651-4128 GCA_964395195.1 uncultured Steroidobacteraceae bacterium | reverse complement strand
CTCGATCTCCACGAAGCAGCCGTAGTCGGCGATGTTCGTGACCTTGCCCCAGAGGCGCGTGTTCGGCGGGTAGCGCCGCGCGATGTTCTGCCAGGGGTCGGCACCGAGCTGCTTGATGCCGAGCGAGACGCGCTGGCGCTCGCGATCGAACTTCAGGATGCGCACGTCGATCTCGTCGCCAACCTTGACGACTTCCGAGGGGTGCTTGACGCGCTTCCACGCCATGTCCGTGATGTGCAGGAGCCCGTCGATGCCGCCGAGGTCCACGAACGCGCCGTAGTCGGTCAGGTTCTTGACCGCGCCCTTCACGACCGAGCCTTCCTGCAGGTTGTCGAGGAGCGCCGAGCGCTCCGCGCTGTATTCCTGCTCGACGACCGCGCGGCGCGAGACGACGACGTTGTTGCGCTTCTGGTCGAGCTTGATGACCTTGAACTCGAGGACCTTGCCCTCGAGGTATGACGGATCGCGCACGGGGCGCACGTCGACGAGCGAGCCCGGCAGGAACGCGCGGACGTTCTCGATCTCGACCGTGAAGCCACCCTTGACGCGGCCGTTGATGATGCCGGTGACGACCTGCTGCTCGTTGAATGCGGTCTCGAGGCGCGTCCAGGTGCGGGCCCGCTTGGCCTTCTCGCGCGACAGGCGCGTCTCACCGGAGCCGTCCTCGACCGAGTCGAGGGCCACTTCGACCTCATCGCACGCCTTGACCTCGATCTCGCCCTTCTCGTTCTTGAACTGGTCGATCGAGATCACCGCTTCGGACTTGAGTCCGGCGTTGACGATCACGTAGTCCTGGCCGACCTCGACGATCAAGCCGTTCAGAATCTGGCCCGGACGAAAGCGCTGGTTGGCCAGGCTCGCTTCGAACAGCTCGGCAAAACTTTCCGTCATGTGATGTGTCTCATCTTGGGACCGCGTGGTCCCTTGGTTGGCCCTTTAGGCTCCGCCGGCTTTGCCGGGAAGGGACCCGAAGGGGTTGTCGCCCTAACATCGGGACGCGACCTCGCATCCCACCCTGGCCGGATACGCCGGCCCGGACACACGCGTCCGGAGTGGCGCCGGAGGTCTTGAGACCTCGACGCAAGGCTCCGAAACAGCGTCTGCCCCGTCGAATCGCGAAAGGAGCGCCGGGGTTTTATCGGTCGCAGCACCCGTGGGTGGCTGCGTCCGAATCCCGTTACGCCGACTTTGCGAAAGGCCGGCGAGACTACCATCGAGCCCCTTATCTTTCAACTGCTTATGCGGTTGGAGCCCCTGCCACGAGGTCCCGGGAGGCCGGGGCGCCGCGCCCGGCCCCGGGCCGCGCGCGCGCGAGCTAGAGGCGGCGTTCCCGGGCGAGCGCGAGCACCCGCTCGACGACCTGATCGGCAGTCAAGCCGGTCGAATCGAGCACGACCGCGCCCGGTGCCGCCACGAGCGGCGCAAACGCCCGGCCCGAGTCCCTGGCGTCCCGCGTCGCGATCTCCGCCGCGACCGTCTCCGGCCGGACGATGGCGCCCGCCTCGAGGAGCTGGCGGTAGCGCCGGGCGGCGCGTTCCTCGGCGCTCGCGGTCAGGAAAACCTTGAGCTCGGCGCCGGGGAATATCACCGAGCCCATGTCCCGGCCGTCGGCGACGAGGCCCGGGGGTTCCGCAAAGCGCCGCTGCCGGTCGAGGAGCGCGTCCCTGACCGCCTTGAAGCTCGCGACTTTCGAGGCCCGCTCGCCGGCCGCCTCGGTCCGGATCTCGAGCGTGACGTCGGTCCCGGCGAGGAGCACCTGGGGAGCACCCTCCCGGGTGACGACGAAGCGCACGTCCATCGCGAGCGCCGCCTTCGCGTGCCCGGCCTCGTCGTCCGCCGCGAGCCCGGCGCGCCGGCCCGCGACCCCGGTCAGCCGGTAGAGGGCGCCCGAGTCGAGGAGGTGCCAGCCGAGTGCCGTCGCGACGCGACGGCTCACCGTCCCCTTCCCGGAGCCGCTCGGTCCGTCAATGGTGAGCACGGGCGCGGTCACCGGAACTCCTCGATCGCGATCCCCGAGGAGCGCGCGAGGGCCGGGAAGCCCGGGAAGGACGTCGCGACGTTGGCGACGTCCCGGATCTCGACGGGTCCGTGCGCCTTCAGCGCCGCGACCGCGAAGGCCATCGCGACCCGGTGGTCGCCGTGGCTCTCGACCGTGCCGCCGCGGATGCGCCCGCCGAGGACGGTGAGGCCGTCCGGCCGGGGCGTCGCCTCGATGCCAAGCGCATGCAGTCCCGTCGCCATCACCTGGATCCGGTCGCTCTCCTTGACCCGCAGCTCGGCCGCGCCCGACACCGTCGTCGTGCCACGGGCCGCGGCTGCCGCGACGAAGAGCACCGGGAACTCGTCAATCGCGAGCGGCACGAGGTGCGCTGGCACTTCGATCCCGGTGAGCTCGCGCGCGTGCACCTCGAGATCCGCCACCGGCTCGTCGCCGAAGCGGCGCTCGTTCCGGATGCGGATGTCGGCGCCCATCAGCC
>CAYNCY010000408.1:0-1551 GCA_964395195.1 uncultured Steroidobacteraceae bacterium | reverse complement strand
CCCGAGATCCTGACGGGCGGCCGCCCGTCGGTCGTTGCGATGCGCGCGCCCATCAGCCTCAGCGGCGTCGCCGCCCGCTCCATCGGCCGGCGCGTCAGCGAGGCATCGCCAATCAGCGTCGTCGCGAAGCGCTGCCCGGCCAGGAGTCCCATCGCGAGGCGCATCGCGGTGCCCGCGTTGCCCATGTCGAGTGAATCGGTCGGGGGCTTGAGTCCCCCGAGCCCGACGCCATCGATCACAACCTGCCCGGGTCCCGGCCGCCCGACGGTGACGCCCATCGCCCGCATGGCGTGCAGGGTGGCGAGGCAGTCCTCGCTCTCGAGGAAGCCCTCGACCTCGGTCGTGCCCTCGGCGATGCCACCGAGCAGGAGCGAGCGGTGCGACACGGACTTGTCGCCCGGGATGCGGATCGTGCCGCGCAGCGCGCCGCCCGCGGCCACGTGGTAGCGCGGCACACTCATTCTCAGAGCACCGCGCGCGGGTAGGAGCCGAGGAGCTTGAAGAGCGAGGCGCGCTTCTTGATCGCGGTCAGCGCCTTCGCGACCTTCGCATCGCGCGCGTGGCCCTCGATGTCGACGAAGAAGACGTAGTCCCACTTCTTGCGCCGCGACGGACGCGACTCGAGCCGCGTCATGCTGATGCGGTGGCGCGCGAGGGGCTCGAGCAGCTTCATCAGCGCGCCGGGACCCGCGGTATCGGGCGCCGAGAGCAGCAGCGTCGTGCGGTCGGTGCCCGAGGGCTCGAGGAGCTTGCGACCCACGACGAGGAAGCGCGTCGCGTTGTCGGCGCGGTCCTCGATCTCGGGGACGAGGATCGGGAGCCCGTAGACCTCGGCGGCCGCGGCGCCCGCGATCGCGGCCGTGCCCTTCTCATCGCGCGCGCGGCGCGCGGCCTCCGCGTTGCTTGCGACCGCGATCAGCTCGACCTGCGGCAGGGTCTCGGCGAGCCAGCCGCGGCACTGCGCGAGCGACTGCTGGTGCGAGCAGATGCGCTCGATCTTCTCGAGCGAACGCACGTGACCCATCAGGTGCTGGTGGACCCGAAGCTCGACCTCGCCGCAGATCTTGAGCGGCGAGACGAGGAACATGTCGGCGGTGTGGCTGACGGTGCCCTCGGTCGAGTTCTCGATCGGCACGACGCCGAAGTCGGCAACGCCCGACTCGACCTCGCGGAACACCTCGTCGATCGCCGCCAGCGGCAGCGCCCGGACCGAGTGGCCGAAATGCTTCAGCACCGCCTGCTGCGTGAACGTGCCCTCGGGCCCGAGGAAGGCGATCTTGAGCGGCTCCTGCTGCGCGAGGCACGCCGACATGATCTCGCGGAACAGCCGCACCATCTCCTCGTTGCTGAGGGGACCCGAGTTCCGCGCAATGACCGCCTTCAGCACTTCGGCCTCGCGCTCCGGCCGGTAGAACTCGGCGGTCGCGGTGCCGGCGGCGCGCTTCGTGGTCCCGACCGCCTGCGCGATGCGGGCACGCGCGGCGATGAGCGCCTGGATCTCGCCGTCGATGCCATCGATCCGGGTGCGGATCGCGGTGAGCGCCGCAGACG
>CAYNCY010000407.1:0-4136 GCA_964395195.1 uncultured Steroidobacteraceae bacterium | reverse complement strand
CCGCCGCCGCGAGCGCAAAGGCACCGAAGCGCAAGACCGCCGCGAAGGCGCCCGCGGGACCCGTGGCCGCGACGCACGCGATCCCTCCGACGCCGGCGCCGGCCGCGCGCGCGAGTGCGCCGAAGAAGGCCGCCAAGAAGCCGGCCAAGGCCGCGCCCAGGAAGGCCGCCGGCAAGGCCGCACGCAGCGCGCCCGCGAAGAAAGCCGGCCGCTGAGCCATCCCGGCCGGGCCCGCGTTCGGCGATACTGGCCCGATGAATCCCGACAAGAATGCCGTGCGCACGTACCTCACGGGCCTGCAGGACCGGCTGACGGCGACGCTCGAGGCGGCCGACGGCGGCGCGCGCTTCGGTCGGGATCCCTGGCAGCGGCCCGGGGGCGGCGGCGGCGAGAGCCGCGTCCTCAGGGACGGCAACCTCTTCGAGCAGGCGGGCGTCGGGTTCAGCCACGTCTTTGGGAGCTCGCTGCCGCCCGCGGCGACGCAAGCCCGGCCGGATCTCGCCGGTGCCTCCTTCGAGGCGCTCGGCGTCTCGCTCGTGCTTCATCCCTCGAACCCGTACGTGCCGATCACGCACATGAACGTGCGCTTCTTCATCGCCGAGAAGGCCGGGGTCGCGGTGGCGTGGTGGTTCGGCGGCGGCTTCGACCTGACGCCGTGCTATCCCTTCGACGAGGACGTGCTCGGCTGGCACCGCGCGGCCGCGGCGGCCTGCGCGCCCTTCGGCGCGGACGTGTATCCGCGCTACAAGGACTGGTGCGACCGGTACTTCTACCTGCCGCACCGCGCCGAGACGCGTGGCGTCGGCGGGCTCTTCTTCGATGACCTTTCGGACGGCGGCTTCGAGCGCTCCTTCGCTTTCCAGCAGGCGGTCGGCTCCGCGTTCCTCGATGCGTACCTGCCGATCGTCGCGCGGCGGCGCGAGCATGCCTTCGGCAACCGCGAACGCTCCTTCCAGCTCTACCGGCGCGGACGCTACGTCGAGTTCAACCTCGCCTTCGATCGCGGCACGCTCTTCGGCCTGCAGTCCGGCGGGCGCACCGAATCGATCCTGATGTCGCTGCCGCCGCTCGCGCGCTGGGAATACGGCTGGCGCGCGGAGCCGGGTTCGCCCGAGGCGCGGCTCGCGAGCGACTACCTGCGCCCGCGCGACTGGCTCGCCGAGCTCGGGTAGCAAGGCGCGCCGCGCCCGCCCACCCGCATGAACTACCGCCACGCCTATCACGCCGGGAATTTCGCGGACGTGCTGAAGCACGTCGTGCTCGTCGCGATCATCGAGCACCTCGCGAAGAAGCCGAGCGCGATGTTCCTCCTCGACACGCACGCCGGCCGCGGCAACTACCCGCTCGAGGCGATCGAGACGCAGCGCACCGGCGAGTACCGCGCCGGGATCGTGCCGCTCCTCGCGGCGCCCTCCCCGCCCGCGCCGGTCGCGCACTACCTCGAGATCGTGCGCCGGCTCGGGGTGCTCGACGGCAAGCTCGTCTCGTACCCGGGTTCACCGCTCATCGCGCTCGAAGCCTTGCGGCCGAGCGACCGCGCGGCGTTCTCGGAGCTCGAGCCCGGCGAGGCGGCGACGCTCAAGCGCGGGCTCGGCCGCGACGCGCGCGCGCAGGTGCACGCGCGCGACGGCTACGAGGCGCTGAAGGCGCTGACCCCGCCCCGCGAGAAGCGCGGGCTCGTGCTGATCGATCCGCCCTACGAGGACGCGGAGGAGTTCGAGCGACTGCAGGGCACGCTCATCGCCGCGCACGCGCGCTGGCCGGGCGGGGTCACCGCGGTCTGGTACCCGATCAAGGCGGGCGATGCCGCCGGGCGATTCCTCGACCGGATGGCGGCGAGTGGCATCCCGAGCCAGCTCGTGGTCGAGCTCGGCGTGCAGCGCGATGACCTGCCCGGAGGCCTCAATGGCGCCGGCATGCTGATCCTGAACCCCCCCTGGCAGCTCGACCAATACCTGGCTCCGGCGCTGCCGTGGCTCCGCGACCGCCTGGCGCCCGAACGCGGCCGCTCGCGGGTCAGCTGGCACGTCAAACCCCCGCCGTGACGCGCGCCTTGGCGCGCGCAGGTCCCGTGTGCTGATATGGCGGGGCGGGACCGAGGCAAGCGGCTGAGGTCCCCGGACCTTAAGGATGACCATGCGCCCGATCCCCGGATCCTTTCCGCGCGTCCGCATGCGCCGCATGCGCCGCGACGACTTCAGCCGGCGGCTGATGCGCGAGACGCGCCTCACGACCGACGACCTGATCTACCCGATGTTCGTGATCGAGGGCCAGCGCGCACGCGTGCCGGTGCCCTCCATGCCGGGCGTCGAGCGCGTCTCGATCGATGAGCTCGTGCGCGATGCGACCGAGCTCCTCGTGCTCGGGGTGCCCGCGATCGCGCTCTTCCCGGTCCCGGCCGAGACGGGCAAGTCGCTCGACGGGCGCGAAGCGTGGAACCCGGACGGACTCGTGCAGCGCGCGCTGCGCGCGCTCAAGAAGCAGGTGCCGGGACTCGGCGTCATCACCGACGTCGCGCTCGATCCCTACACGACGCACGGCCAGGACGGCATCATCGACGGCGCGGGCTACGTCGTGAACGAGGCGACGGTCGCGGCGCTGACCCGCCAGGCGCTCTCGCACGCGAGCGCCGGCGCCGACATCGTCGCGCCCTCCGACATGATGGACGGGCGCATCGGGGTGCTCCGCGATGCGCTCGAGGAGGCCGGGCACATCCACACGCGCATCCTCGCCTACGCCGCGAAGTACGCGTCGGGCTTCTACGGGCCCTTCCGCGATGCGGTCGGGAGCTCGCGGAGCCTCGGCAAGGCCGACAAGCGCACCTACCAGATGGATCCCGCGAACTCCGACGAAGCGCTCTACGAGGTCGCGCTCGACCTCGAGGAAGGCGCCGACATGGTGATGGTGAAGCCCGCGCTTCCCTACCTCGACATCATTCGGCGCGTGAAGGACGAGTTCGGGGCGCCGACCTTCGCGTACCAGGTGAGCGGCGAGTACGCGATGCTGAAGGCGGCGACCCAGAACGGCTGGCTCGATGAGCGCACGGTGGTGCTCGAGACGCTGACCGCGATCAAGCGCGCCGGCGCCGACGGGATCCTCACGTACTTCGCCAGGGATGCGGCGCGCTGGTTGCAGGCCCCGCTCGCGACGTGAGCAGCGCGCCGACGCCGCCCGATCGTTACGCGCTGGTCGGGCATCCGGTCAGCCACAGCTGGTCGCCGTTCATCCACGGCATGTTCGCGCGCGCGACGCTGCAGCACATGCAGTACCGGCTGATCGACGTCGCCGGCGACAGGTTCCGGGCCGAAGCGGTGCAGTTCTTCGTCGACGGCGGCAAGGGACTCAACGTCACGATCCCGCACAAGCAGGCGGCGGTCGAGTTCGTGAACGAGCTGACGACGCGGGCCGAGGAAGCGGGCGCGGTCAACACGATCAGCCTGACGAGGAACGGCGAGCTCCTCGGCGATAACACCGACGGCATCGGGCTCGTGCTCGACCTCGAGCAGAACCTCGGGTTGAACCTTGCCGACAAGCGGATCCTCGTGCTCGGCGCGGGCGGCGCGACCCGCGGCGTCGTGGGACCGCTGCTCGCGCGGCGCCCGAACCTGCTCGCGATCGCCAACCGCACGGTCGCGCGGGCGGTTGAAATCGCGGAGGCGTTCAGCGCGCGCGGCTCGCTGGTCCCGAGCGGCTTCGACACGGTCGAGGCGAAGCCCTTCGACCTGATCATCAACGCGACCGCGGCGAGCCTCGCAGGCGCGGTGCCGCCGATCGCCGCGGCCACGGTCGGCCGGGACACGGTCTGCTACGACATGGCCTACGCGACCGGCGACACGCCGTTCACGCACTGGGCCGATGGCCACGGCGCGCGCGCGACCCACAAGGGCTGGGGCATGCTCGTCGAGCAGGCGGCGGAGGCCTTCCTGATCTGGCGCGGCGTCAGGCCGCAGACCCGGCAGGTACTCGACCTGCTGACCGCGAAGGGCCGCGAGATCTCGCGGATCACTCGGCCCGGTAACGGTCCTTGACCCGGACGTAGTGCGCGGCCGAGTACGCGAGGCTCTCGATCTCGCGCTCGGTGAGGCTCCTGACGCGTCGCGCCGGGCTTCCGATCCAGAGGGTGCGCGCCGCGAGGC
>CAYNCY010000406.1:0-4138 GCA_964395195.1 uncultured Steroidobacteraceae bacterium | reverse complement strand
GGCCGCAGCGTCGCGTAGAGCCGCGGCCGGTGCGCGACCGCGATGCCGACCGGGACGCCGATCAGCGCTGCGACCACCGTCGAGACGAGCACGAGCGCGAGCGTCTCGAGCGTCTGGGCCCAGTAGCCCTGGTTGAGGATGAAGACGAGCGTCGCGGCGATGAAGAGCGCGAGGCCGATCGAGCGCTGCATGAGGCCGCCGAGGAGCGCGAGCGCAAGAATCAGCACGTAGGACGGCGGGAAGCGCAGCGCCGCGTTGATCGCATGCACCGAGCCGCCGACAACCGCCGACACGCCGTCGAAAAACGCGCCGCCGTGGCCCTTGATCCACTCGATCGCGACCGTGACGGCGGCGCCGAACGGCAGCTTGTGGGCCGTGATCGCGGCCTCGAAGGCGCCGCTGCCGAGCGCGCCGAGGCGCTTGCCGCGATTGCCACCGACCGCGGGCCTGCCGTCCGCGGTCAGGACGCCCGCGAGCCAGCCCTTGACGACGTCCGGGTGCGCCACGATCCAGGCGCGCGCCGCCGCATCGGGCGCGACGTGCTCGTTCAGGATCGCGTTCATGATCTCGCTCTCGCCGCGGGTCGTGAACTCGAGGTTCTGGAGCAGCCGGCCGACGTTCGGGCATTCCGCCGCGTAGCCGACGCGCGTCACCGTGTGGATCGTCGCGCCGCCGAAGTCGGGCCCGAAGGTCGTGTCGCCGCCGGTCAGGTACCGGATGTCGAAGCGCATGTTCATCGGGTGAGGTTCCCACGCGAGGAACACGACCGGCTCCTTCGCCTGGTAGGCGCGCGCGACCTCGGCGAGCATCCCCTGCTCGCTCGACTCGATCAGCTTGAAGTGGCCGAGCCCGAACTCGTCCTTCTGGATCATTTCAAGCACGTGGCGATTGCCGTCGTTGCCCGCCTCGATGCCGTAGATCGTGCCGTTGAGCTTCGGTCCGAAACGCGCGATGTCGGCAAAATCGTGCAGCCCCGCCGCGTACGTGTACGCGGGCACGGCCAGCGTGTACTTGGCGCCCGTCAGGTTCGCGCGGACGATGTCGATCGAGTGGTCGGCGACGTAGGGCTCACGGTCGTTGAACTGCGCCGGCATCCAGTTGCCGAGGAAGACATCGATGTTGCGGCTCTTGAGCGAGGCAAAGGTGACCGGCACCGAGAGCAGCGTGATCTGCGGCCGGTAGCCGAGGTCGCGGAGCACGTCGGCGAAGACCGCCGTGGTCGAGGTCACGTCGGTCCAGCCGACGTCCGAGAGCCGGACGTCGCGGCACGCGGCAGGCTCAGGCGCCGCGGCGGCGTTGAGCGCCGCGAGCGAGGCGAGAGCGAGCGCGAGGACGTGCGTCAGGATCCTCACGGGCGCCTCAGGTGCCGGGTCGCGGGAAGCGCGCCATGGCCTCGAGGTCGTTGAGGTCCTGGTCGTTGCGAATGTAGAGACGGCTCGCGTCCCGAAGCGGCTGGTGATCCCAGGGCGCGTACGCGCCCTCGCGGAGCGCACCGTACACGAAGTGACGCCGCGCCTGGCTCGCGAGCACCGCTTCGTGCACGGCCGACAGGTCCCAGCGCTCCGCGACCTCGTCCCGGAACGCTGCGACCGATTCCGCGTGGGCCGGGCTCGCGGCGAGGTTCACGCGCTCGTCGGGGTCGGCGCCGAGGTCATAGAGCTGGTCGGGATCGACCGCCGAGTGCACGAACTTGAAGCGCCCGCGGCGGATCATCACGACGGGTGCGATCGCGCCTTCGGCCAGGTACTCGCCGATCACTTCGCCGGGGCCTGCGCTCCCGTCGAGCGCGGGGACGAGGCTCTGGCCATCGATCGGCGTCGCGTAGTTGGAGGCCGCGCCCGTCCCGATCTCGCACAGCGTCGGCAGCACGTCGACGAGCGAGGCGGACTCGGCCACACGGCGCGGTGCGTATCGCCCGGGGGCGTAGACGATGAAGGGAATGCGGCAGGCGGGCTCGAAGAAGCTCATTTTGTACCAGAGCCCGCGCTCGCCGAGCATGTCGCCGTGGTCGGCGAGCACGAGCACGACGGTATTGCTGTCGAGACGCGCGCTTTTGAGCGCCGCGAGCATCGAACCCATCTGGTCATCGACGTACGAGACCGCGCCGTAGTACGCGTGGCGCGCGGCGCGCACCTCAGCCTCGCTGATCGGCTGCTGGTCGAGCCCGATGACGTGGCGGATACGTCGCGAATGCGGATCGAGCTCATCGACGCCGAGGCGAACACGCGGCATGTCGATCGCGGCGTGCTGGTAGCGGTCCCAGTACTCGGCCGGAACCGTGTACGGATCGTGCGGGTGGGTCATCGAGACGACCATGCAGAACGGCCGCCGGTCCTTGCCGCGCGCGATGTCGAAGAGCTTCTGCCGCGCCTGGTAGACGACCTCATCGTCGAAGTCGATCTGGTTGGTGCGTACACACGGGCCCGCCTGGGTGACCGAGTCCATCGAGTGGTACCAGCTCGGCCGGGTCGCGAAGTCGGTCCAGTCGGGCGTCCAGCCGAAGTCGGCCGGATAGATGTCAGTCGTCAACCGTTCCTCGAAGCCGTGCAGCTGGTCCGGACCGCAGAAGTGCATCTTGCCGCTCAGGATCGTGCGATAGCCCCCGCGGCGCAGGTAGTGCGCAAACGTCGGGACGTCGGCGTGCATCTCGGCGGCGTTGTCATACGCGCCGATCGCGGAGGGCTGCCGTCCCGCCAGAAACGAGTACCGCGAGGGCGCGCACAGGGGGCTGTTGCAATAGAAGGACTCGAACACGACGCCGCCCGCGGCGAGCGCATCGAGGTGCGGGGTCCTGGCAACGCGATTTCCGTACGCAGGCAGGGCTCCGGCCGTCAGCTGGTCCGCCATCAGAATCAATAGGTTCGGCCTGTCCGCCACGCGCAACTCCCGCCCGTCGTCGCCACTACACCGCGCGATCGTCACACGAATGGCGCCCGGGGCCAACCCGCCGACGGGACGCCGTCGCGCCCGCCCGCCGCGACTCGCGGTGCGCCTTGCGGCCCGTATATGATCGTTCGCACCTGAACGGCTCTGCGCTGACGGACACTGTATGGACGCCAAGAACAAAGACGACATCGCGGCCGCCCGCCAGCACGTGATCGACCACGGCACCGAGCACGTGAAAGTCGGCCTCTTCGACGTCGACGGCGTGCTCCGCGGCAAGTACCTGAGCCGCGACAAGTTTCTGTCAGCACTCGACAAGGGCTTCAGCATCTGCGACGTCGTGCTCGGCTGGGACTCGAACGACCAGCTCTACGACAACGTCAAGTTCACGGGCTGGCACACCGCCTACCCGGATGCGCCGGTTCGCGTGCTGCCCGCGACCCGCCGCGAGATCCCCTTCGAGCCCAAGACCGCCCTTTTCCTCGCCGAGTTCGCCGGCCCCGCCGAGCAGGTGTGTCCGCGCGGCACGCTGCGGCGCGTGCTCGCGCGCGCCGCCAAGCTCGGCTACGCCGTCAGCGCCGCGGCGGAGTTCGAGTTCTTCATGTTCGCCGAGACTCCGGAGTCGGTCCGCGAGAAGGGCTACCGGCAGCTCAAGACCATGACGCCGGGCGCCTTCGGCTACTCGGTGCTCCGCAGCTCCGTGCACTCCGACCTCTACCAGGAGTTCCTCGACCTCGGCCAGACGATGCGGTTCCCGATCGAGGGGCTGCACACCGAGACGGGCCCGGGCGTGCTCGAGGCCGCGCTCACCTACTGCGAGGCGCTCGAGGCCGCCGATCGCGCCGCGCTCTTCAAGACCTTCGCCAAGGTGCTGGCGCAGCGCCACGGCCTGATGGCGACGTTCATGGCGAAGTGGTCGAACAGCGTCCCCGGGCAGAGCGGCCACCTGCACATCTCGCTCCGGAGGACCGAGGGCGGCAGCGTCTTCCACGACCCGACGAAGCCGCACGACATGTCGGATGAGATGCGCTGGTTCGTCGGCGGGCAGCAGGCGCTGATGCCGGAGCTCCTGTCGATGATCGCGTGCACCGTCAACAGCTACTCGCGGCTGGTCCCCGGTTACTGGGCGCCGACCTCGGCGACCTGGGGCGTCGAGAACCGCACGACGGCGCTGCGAGTGATCAAGGGCGGCCCGTCGAGCCAGCGCGTCGAGTACCGCATCGCCGCTGCCGACATCAACCCCTACATCGCCCTC
>CAYNCY010000405.1:0-4147 GCA_964395195.1 uncultured Steroidobacteraceae bacterium | reverse complement strand
CTCGTCCTCGCGGGCTGCTCGCTGACCCGACCCGAGGAGGAGCCCGCGTACGTGAAGGCGACGGCGGTCGAGGAGCGCGTCGATCGCATCGAGAACCAGAACAAGGCGCTCCTCGATCTGCAACGCGAGGTCGAGTCGGTGCAGGCGGAAGTCAGGCACCTGCGCGGTGAGTTCGAGGACTTCCAGCACAACGCGAACGCATCGCGCGACCAGCAGCGCGACCTCTACAACGACCTCGACAAGCGCCTGCAGGCGTTCGATGCGCGTCTCGCGGGGCCTGCCGCGGCCCCGACGCCGACCTCGAGCGCGCCGTCGCCGAGCGATCACGACCTCTACCAGGCCGCGCTCGACAAGTTGAAGGGCCGCGACTACGCGGGCGCGGAGGCCGCGTTCACGGGCTTCATCGCCGCGTACCCCGCCAGCCCGCTCGTCGACAACGCGGAGTACTGGCTCGGCGAGACCTACTACGTCGAGAAGCGCTTCCCGGAAGCGCTGTCGGCGTTCCAGCGCGTGGTGCGCGAGCACCCCGAATCGCGCAAGGTGCCGGATGCGCTCCTGAAGGCCGGCTTCACGCAGTACGAGCAGAAGCGCTTTCGCGAGGCGCGCGAGCTTCTCGCCAGGGTCCTCTCGAACTATGCGGACTCGGCAGCGGCGACCGAGGCCGACAAGCTCCTGAAGCGCATGGACGCCGAGCACCACTGAGGGTCTGATGGCCGCCCTCGCGCGCGACGCAATCCCGGCGGCGGAGCGCATCCGGATCACGGAGATCTTCCACTCGCTGCAGGGCGAGGCGGACACGGCTGGCTGGCCGACGGTGTTCGTGCGCCTGACGGGCTGTCCGCTGCGGTGCTCGTACTGCGACACCGAGTACGCGTTCTACGGCGGTGGCTGGCAGTCGATCGACACCGTGCTCGCGACCGTCCAGCCCTTCGGCGCGCGCTACGTGTGCGTCACGGGCGGCGAGCCGCTGGCCCAGCCCAATTGCCTGACGCTGCTGAAGCGCTTGTGCGACCAGGGCTATCGCGTCTCGCTCGAGACGAGCGGGGCGATGGATGCGCGCGCGGTCGACCCGCGGGTCATTCGCGTCCTCGATGTGAAGACGCCGGGCTCGGGCGAGTGCGAGCGGAATTTCCTGCCGAACCTCGAGTCGCTGCGGCCCGAGGAGCAGGTCAAGTTCGTGATCTGCCATCGCGCCGATTTCGAGTGGTCGCGCGACTTCGTGCGCGCGCACGGCCTCGATGCGAAGGTGGACGTGCTCTTCTCGCCGAGCGCCGGGGAGTTGACGCCGCGGGACCTCGCTGACTGGATCCTCGCGGAGCGCCTGCCGGTGCGCTTCCAGCTGCAGCTCCACAAGATCCTGTGGGGCGGGGAGCCCGGGCGGTGAGCGCGCCGAAGGCGGTCGTCCTCGTCTCGGGCGGACTCGACTCCGCGACCGTGCTAGCGCTCGCACTCGCTGCGGGGCGCGAGTGCTACGCGCTCAGCCTCGACTACGGCCAGCGCCACCGCGTCGAGCTCGAGGCGGCCGGCAAGGTCGCCCAGCGACTCGGCGCCACCGACCACCGCACGATGCGCATCGACACCGCCGGCATCGGCGGCTCCGCGCTCACGGATCCCTCGATCGAGGTCCCGGAGACACCCACGGCCGGCATCCCGGTCACGTACGTACCGGCTCGGAACACCGTCTTCCTCGCGCTCGCGCTCGGCTGGGCCGAGGTGCTCGGTGCGCGCGAGATCCACATCGGCGTCAACGCGGTCGACTACTCGGGCTATCCCGACTGCCGGCCGGAGTTCATCGCCGCGTTCGAGACGCTCGCCGAGCGCGCGACCCGGGCCGGGGTCGAGGGCCAGCGGATCCGCATCGTGGCCCCGCTCCAGAACTCGACCAAGGCCGACATCATCCGCGCGGGCACGCGCCTCGGGGTCGACTTCGCGCTCACGATCTCGTGCTACCAGCCGGATGCCGCGGGACGCGCGTGCGGCCGGTGCGATGCGTGCCGGCTGCGGCGCGCGGGCTTCGAGTCGGCCGGGATCGCCGACCCGACGCCGTACCGGACTTAAGGTCGCTCCTCGAGGAGCGCCATCAGCCGGTCGCGCCCGAGGTGCTCGTCGACGAAGTCGGCGAGCCCGTCGAGCGTGTCCTCGAGCGTCGGTGTCTCGGCACCGAAGAGCGCCTTGATCACCGCGGCGTTCTCGAAGAGGCCGTGCGTGTAGAGCGCAAGCACCGAATCCTGCTGCCAGCCGCCATCGCCCGGGAGCGCGAGCCGCAGCGATCCCAGGCGCTCGATCGCACCCGTGACCTCGGTGCGGCCGTGGCGGATCTCGTAGGCATCGAACTCGACGCCGCTCAGCGGCTCCCAGTAACCGCCGAGGCGATCGAGGCGGTAGCGGCTGCGGTGCTGGTGCTTGCCCGCGCGGTACTCGGTGAGGAGCGGCAGCACGCCGAGCCCCTCGGCGGCACCCTCGACGCCTTCGGGATCGCGAAGCTCGGTGCCGAGGATCTGCAGGCCTCCGCAGACGGCGAGGGTGGGCTTCCCGGCCTCGACGTGCCGGAGGATCGCCCGATCGAGTCCGGTCGCCCGGAGCCACGCGAGATCCTCCGCCACGTGCTTGCTGCCGGGGAGGATGAGGAGATCCGCGCGCGCGATGCTCGCCGCGCGCCGTGCCCAGCTGAGCGAGAGTCCGGGCACGCGCTTCAGCGGCGCGAACTCATCGAGGTTGCTGATGCGCGGGTAGGCGATGACCGCGACGTTGAACCCATCCCCCACGGGCTCGGCATCGAACACGCCGTCCTCCTCGGGGAGCCCGTGATCGCGCCACATGGGCAACACGCCGAGGGTCGGGACGCCGGTGAGCTCCTCCAGCATCTGGGGACCTGGCGGCAGGAGCCGCGCATCGCCCCGGAACTTGTTGAGAACGAAGCCACGCAGGAGCGCGCGATGCTCGGCCCGTAGCAGCTGGTGCGTGCCGTAGAGGTGCGCGAAGGCACCGCCGCGATCGATGTCGCAGACGATCAGGGTCGCGGCGTTCGCGGCCGCCGCGACCCGCATGTTGACGATGTCGCTGGACTCGAGGTTGATCTCGGCGGGTGACCCGGCGCCTTCGATCACGAGCAGATCGTGCTCGGCCCGAAGCGCCGCGAGGCTCTCGGCGACGATGGGCCAGAGCTCGGCCGACCGCTCGCGCCATGGCATCCGGCTCAGTCGGAAATCGGGCTTGCCGAGCACGATGACCTGGCTCTGGGTGTCCTTCTCGGGCTTGAGCAGGATCGGATTCATGCGCACGTTCGGCTCGACGCGCGCGGCGAGCGCCTGGAAGTACTGCGCGCTCCCCATCTCGCCATCGGCGACGACGCGGGCGTTGTTGCTCATGTTCTGCGCCTTGAACGGCGCGACGCTAAGTCCCTGGCGCGAGTACCAGCGGGCGAGGGCGGTTGCGAGCAGGCTCTTGCCGGCACCGCTCGTCGTCCCGCACACCATCACTGAACGGGCGACCATCTCAGCAAAGTTCCGGCGCGGACGGACGGGCCATGCTCGGGACGGGCCAGAGCGCGTCGGGTGTCATCAACGGTCCTTTTTTGGTCTCGCGAGTGCGCCGACGAGAATCGTCGGAGTAGCTCGGGCGATTTACGCAGATCCACCGATGGATGGGCAAGGTCGCTCGCGGGTTGCGATCGAGGTGAGCCCACCGACGCCGCGCCGGCGGGCGAATCGGCTAGAATGCGCGCCCCCAATGGGGGCGCTCGGGGGCCGTTAGCTCAGCGGTAGAGCAGCTGGCTTTTAACCAGTTGGTCGATGGTTCGAACCCATCACGGCCCACCAATTCAACGACTTGCAGCGAACTACTCGACGTGATTCGACCGGTTTCCGCTGCCTCGGGTACCCGCAGCGGCGGCCCGGCGTCGTCGCCCCGTGGCCGGCGGCCGGCAGTGCTTGATCAGCGCGCGCACCGATGCGAACGTAGCGGCGGGAAAAGCCCGCATGACGCGTCCGCACGCCCAAGGGTGCGATCGCTTCACCGCGGCGCACGAAACACGCGCCGGGCATTTGAGCGCGGAACCGCCAGGGAAGGAACCCACGATGCAGCCAGACACGCGCGACCGGCCTGCGGCACGCCTCCCGTTTCGAGTCGCGTCCGCGGGCCGTGGATC
>CAYNCY010000404.1:0-4149 GCA_964395195.1 uncultured Steroidobacteraceae bacterium | reverse complement strand
CCCAGGGCTACAAGATCACCCCGGCCCAGCTCGAGGCCGCGGTCACCCCGAAGACGCGCCTCTTCATCCTGAACAGCCCCTCGAACCCGACGGGCGCGGCCTACACCCGGGCCGAGCTCGAGGGCCTGGGTGCGGTGCTTCGAAAGCACCCCGGCATCGTCATCGGCACCGATGACATGTACGAGCACATCTGGTGGGGACCTGAGCCCTTCACGAGCCTCGTGACCGCCTGCCCCGACCTCTACGACCGGACCGTGACCATCAACGGGGTCTCGAAGAGCTACGCCATGACAGGCTGGCGGATCGGCTACTGCGGGGGCCCGGCCGAGCTCATCGGGGCGATGAGCACGATCCAGGGCCAGTCGACCTCGAACCCGACCTCGATCAGCCAGCGCGCCGCGGCGACGGCCCTGAACGGCGACCAGACCTGCGTTCGGGACATGAACAAGGCGTTCAAGGAGCGGCACGACTTCGTCGTCGCCGGGCTCAACCGGATCCGGGGCGTCTCGTGCCTGCCGGGCTTCGGGACGTTCTACGCGTTCGCGAACGTGGAAAAGGCGATGGCCAACCTCGGGGTGGCGGATGACAACGCCTTTGCCGAGCGGCTCATCACCGAGGCGCTGGTCGCGGTCGTGCCGGGCTCGGGCTTCGGGGCGCCGGGGCACGTCCGGCTCTCCTTCGCGACGTCGAAAGCGATCCTCGAGACGGCGCTCGAGCGGATGAAAAAGCTGCTGGGTTGAAGACTGGAGCGCCGGATTTTCCTGTAAATCCCGCCGGTTGCCTTGACTTAGCAGGGGTCGCTCAGGACAATGCGCGGCCTTCCAAGGAAGGCCAATTTTCTACCGTTCCCCGGTAGCTCAGTCGGTAGAGCAAGCGACTGTTAATCGCTGGGTCGTAGGTTCGAGTCCTACCCGGGGAGCCATCTACAGATCCGTCAGTTACACGGTCGTCCGGCGAATCGTTTTGCGCCTGCGCCACGTCGCGATGACGGCGCACGCCTCCTCCGAGGCCTGCCGGGCCCGACCGAACCGGCTGCCGGCCAGGCCACTCCATCCTTCGAACGCCAATCCCGGTGACCGCTCGACCGCGGCGAGGCCGGGGCCGGCACGCCGAGCGTGACCGGCCCCGACAATGACCCCGGCGCCGAAGGTCAACGTTTCGGGTGGATCGGCGTCGGCACCCGCGTGGGCGCTCTCGGGGCGCTCACCGGCGCACTCACTTGCGCGCTCACTTGCGCGCTCACTTGCGCGCTGAGTGCACTCGGCTGTCGAGCGGGCAGCGCCGCCTCGTCCGCGCCCGAAAGCTCGTCGTTCGTGATCCGAATCTCGACCGGCGCGGACGCGATGCCGGCTCCCACCACGGTCAGCTGGTAGGTGCCCGGCTGAACCGCGGAATTGAGCCTGAAGTCGACGTTCTCGGGCCCGCTCCCGCCGACGCTGACTGAATCCCAGTTCGTGGTGCGGCAGTAGTACACGTTGCCCGTCCGCGGATCCCGCAGGCGCACGATCGGGTAATTCTCGTTCATCTGATCGTCATCGCCATACGCGGCACCGGCGGACTGACCGTTGAGCTGCGTGCCGGTCAGCCGGAACCGTCCGTCGTCAACGTAGCGGACGCGAGAGATCGCGGGCCGCAGCGATTCGGGCGCGGAGCCCTCCGGAGAGAAGACGTAGAGCTGGTTCGAGCTGTCGCTGAGCAGCAGCTGGCCCGTGGGTAGCACGAGCATCCGGGTGACATAGGCGCCTTCGGTCGGAAGGAATGATCCTGCCGGCCCGGCGATCGGCGTCATGGTTCCGGCCGCCGGGTCGAAGTCAAAAAGCTGCGTCGGGGAGCTGAAGATGCCGCCCAGCACCAGCGCAAGATCCCGCTCCGACTTGAGCGCATTGATGGGCACGATCGCGCCCGTCGAATCGTAGGCCCCCAGCGTGATCGCGGTCGGGCTGTCGACGCTCAGGATGACCGCGCCCGCCGGAATACTCGTGTTCGTACCGTCGCTCTGGGCGACGCTCCACGTCGGCTGGAGTCCGGCCGTGGTGCGCAACTTGATGGAAGCCGATCCCGCCGTTGTTTTCGCGTGGCTGGAAATCGGATTCGGTCCCGGATCCGCGGTCAGGACCACGTGCCCATTCGGCAAGACCGCGGCGGCCGCGTCGTCCGCCCCGAACCGCACGTTGGCGACCGTGCCGCCGGGCCCGGTCAGATCGGCGCGCATGTCGGGTCCCGCCGCCCACCGGTCCGTCGAAGGCGAGTACAGGGCCGTGTGTTGATTGGCACCAATGACGAGCACGCGCCCGTCCAGGAGCCTGAGCAGTGGACCGAGTTCGTAGCCGACCTGCGTGTCGCTGAGTACCGGCAGGTTCCCTCGCGCCGTTCCATCTGACGGGCTGATACTCGTCCACGTGCCGGTCGAAGGGTCGTAGGTTTCAGCGTAACCCGCGTTGGTCGCGATGCTCTGGAAGAGGTCGTAGTTCAGGATCTTTCCGTTCGGAAGGACCGCCCACCCCTCTTCGTCGCTGGAGTCGTTGTAGACCTTGCTCCCGGTCGCCGTGAAGGCGTTATCCGCGATCGAGTACAGGTAGGTCGACGGGGCGAGCAGGTTTCCCGCCAGGATCTTGTGCCCGGGAACCAGGATCGACGGATCGTCTCCAAAGCAACTCGCCGCATTGCCGAAGAACTGAACGACGGCCGGTCCGCTGGCCGTCGCCGGAGCCGACATCGTCACGCTCGTTCCGGATTGCACCGCGAGAACGGTTGCGGCGTCGGGAATTCCGGTGCCGGAGACCGTCCAGCCCGGAAGAATTCGGAACGTCGAGTAGATCCCGTCGATGGCCGCCGAACCCGCGGTCAGGGTCACGCTGGAAGTGATCGGCACCGACCCGCACCCGGTTTGAGGAGGATAGCTGGCAGCTTGCGACCAGGTATTGGTCAGGGGGTTGTAGATCTCGGCTTGCGAACCCCAGTTCGCATCCTCGAACGGTCCCGTGTATTCGCCGCCCATCACCCACAGGTTGCCGTTCTGCAGCACCTGCGAAGCGAAATAGAGCCTGGGCGTGATCATCTGGCCCAGGGTCGTCCACGTTCCGTTGATGTAGCTGCCCTGCGCATCGGGCGTCAATTTGACCCAGGTCTGGATGTCGTCAAACGTGTGCACCATGATCGAGCCGTCGGTCAGCAGGACCATGAGTTGAATGCTGTTGACCGCAGGCTGGTTGACCAAAGGTGTCCAGCTTCCGCCGCTCGTTGCCGCGGCGGCGGTACCTGAGGTCAGGAGCAGGAGTGCGGCGAAAATCGCCGCTCTCAGATGCCCGACGCAATCGCTGATCGCTGTGTTCATGGAATGTCCCTCCGTGGGATGAGCAGCGCTGGCTGCGCCCCTAGTTTTAGTTTGAGCGGTGAGACTCGGGAAGCGCGGCGCAACAAGCGCCGCGATTCGGGAGCAACCTGCTTCATTGGTAGCACAGTGTCATTGCGGGTGCACGCACGACCCCGATCACCCGGCCTCACAATCCTACGTTCGGCACGCGCGGGCGCGGGCCCAGAGCGCTGTCACGGTGAACGGGATTCGCTCCGAAGGAGTTCTGGCGCGCGGGTCGGCTGATTCATCAAGAGTTGGCTTGCAACGATCTGACAAACATGGAAGCCGGGCCGCTGCAGTGGCATCGGATCAGTAGCCTGCGATCCGCTTCGTTGCGTCATTCTCCGTTGCAATGCGCATTCGGGCTGTTCGTCAATGGCTGGCGAAGGATTGAGTGCTACCCGGGGAGCCAATCTTGCGAGTCGTCTCCCGCACGAGCCCCAGGGGCTCTCCGACCCGTTCATCGGCGCCGGATTCGCACCACCCGTGCGGGTCGCGCGAGTTCGCGTCCAAGGCGCTCGCGACAACCGAGGGCGGCTGGCGAACACCCGGCGCCACTGGCGGTATCCATCCGTATTGGTGGTACTCGCAGCCGCAGTCCAGCCGGCGCGCCGCGACGGCGCGCTTAAACAGGTCCTCCCGACCCGTCCAGTCGTGCGCATCAAGAAGCATGGCCTTGATGTACAGGGCTTCGCTGTTCCGGCTGTCGATAGCAACCGCGCGGTCGGCCGCTTCACGTCCACTGGCGCGGGCCTCGTCGGCGATTGAACTCGTGTCCGCGCTCAAAGCAACCT
>CAYNCY010000403.1:0-4149 GCA_964395195.1 uncultured Steroidobacteraceae bacterium | reverse complement strand
GGCGTGACGATTCACGGCGCGCGCTCGGGCGCGGGCCCCGCGGTCCTGCTCCTGCACGGCCACCCGCATTCGAGCGCGACCTGGCACGCGGTCGCGCCCGGGCTCGTCGCGGCCGGCTATTCGGTCGTCGCGACCGACCTTCGCGGGTACGGTGACTCGACCCGCGTCGCGGGCGGGGCGAACCACGAGAACTACTCGAAGCGCGCGATGGCGCGCGACCAGGTTCACGTGATGCGCGCGCTCGGGCATTCCGTGTTCGCCGTCATCGGGCACGACCGCGGCGGCCGGGTCGCGCACCGCATGGCGCTCGATCACGCATCCGCGGTATCCCGCTTGGCCGTGCTCGACATCGCGCCGACCGCGACAATGTACGCGCGCACCGACCGGGCGTTCGCGACCCGGTACTTCTGGTGGTTTTTCCTGATCCAGCCGGCGCCCTTGCCCGAGCGGATGATCGGGGCGGACCCGGAGTTCTTCCTGAGGCACCACCTCGCCGGCCAGAGTTCGACGCCGGGAGTTCCGGACGAGCGCCTGATCGCGGAGTACCTGCGCTGCTACCTGATTCCGGGCACGGTGCATGCGATCTGCGAGGACTATCGCGCCGCCGCGAGCATCGACCTCGAGCACGACGCGGCCGATGCGGACCACCGCCTCCCGATGCCACTCCTGGCTCTCTGGGGTGCCCGCGGCGTCGTCGGGACGACGTACGACGTGCTCGCGACCTGGCGCGAGAAGGCCGATAGGGTCGAGGGCCGGGCCCTCGACTGCGGACATGCCCTGCAGGAAGAGGCGCCGGCAGCGACTCTCGCCGCCCTCACGGCGTTCCTGAAATGACAGCACGTGCGGGAACAACCGCGCCGCCGTGTACGCTCACGATTCACGTCCCGGGCGCGCGCCCGGGAGACCCCGGTTCCACCGCTGGAGGCCTGCCTTGAAAGCCGCAACCGCTCTCCTCGTCCTCGCAACGACCCTGATCAGTCACACGGCCGCCGCGGCGGCGCCGCCCGATCCCGCGAAGGGCGAGGCCGCCTTTCGCGCGCTCTACCGCGAGCTCATCGAGATCAACACGACCCGCTCGGTCGGCAGCTGCACGGAGGCGGCAGAGGCGATGCGCCAACACCTCCTCACCGCGGGCCTGCCGGCGGCGGACACGCAGATCATCGTGCCGCCGGGCCACCCCAAGGACGGTGCGCTGATCGCCGTGCTGCACGGATCGGACTCCCATGCCAAGGCGATACTGCTGCTCGCTCACATCGACGTCGTCGAGGCGCGGCGCGAGGACTGGGTGCGCGATCCCTTCAAGCTCGTCGAAGAAGACGGCTGGTTCTACGCGCGCGGTGCCAGCGACGACAAGGCAATGGCCGCGGTGTTCACCGACAGCCTCGTGCGTTATCGCACGGAGCGATTTGTGCCTAAGCGCGACATCAAGCTGGCGCTCACCTGCCGCGAGGAGACGCCAGACGTTGCGAACACCGTCAAATGGCTCGCGACCGAGCAGCCGGCCGTGCTCGGCGCGGCATTCGCGCTCAACGAGGGCGCGGGCGGCGAGCTCGACGCGAACGGTCGCCCGGTGGCGCTGCAGATCCAGGCGGGCGAGAAGGTCTACCAGGACTTCACACTCGAGACCTCCGACGTCGGCGGCCACAGCTCGCGGCCGACCCACGAGAACGCCATCGTGCGGCTGAGCGCCGGACTCGCGCGGCTCGGGGCACACGAGTTCCCGATCGCAGTGAACCAGGCGGTGCACGGCTACTTCGAGGCCGAGGCGAAGTTGACCGACCCGGTCAAGGCCGCGGACATGCGCGCTGTCATCCAGAACCCGCCCGATGCGGCCGCGGCGGAGCGCCTCTGGCTCGCGAACCCATCGTGGAACGGCATGCTGCGCACGACCTGCGTCGTCACCCAGGTCAGCGGCGGCCACGCGGCGAACGCACTGCCCCAGCACGCGACCGCCAACGTGAACTGTCGCATCCTCCCCGGCGTGCCCATCGCGGACGTCGGGCGCGAGATCGAGCGGGCCCTGGCCGATGACAAGATCTCGGTCGCGCCGACCGGCGATCCCGGCATCCAGTCGCCACCGCCGCCGCTGACCGAGTCGATCCTGGGTCCCGTCCGGCGCGTCGCCGCAACGATCTGGCCGGGTGTGCCGGTGGTCCCGACCATGTCGACCGGCGCGACGGACGGGCGCTTCCTGAACGCCGCGGGCGTTCCGACCTACGGGCTCTCGGGGATGTTCCACGACGCCGAGGGCTCGCATGCGCACGGGCTCAACGAGCGGATCCGCGTGAAGTCGCTGCTCGATGGCCGGCGGTTCCTATACGAGGTCGTCAAGATCTATGCGAACCAGATGGACTGAGTGAACCGTCGCCGCCGTCGCGGCGCCGATTTCTCCGGCGCGGTCGCGTTCTCCGTCGCCGGCAGCGCCGCGGACACGTCCCACGCAATGACCGAGGGCCTCGCGGTCGGGGCTGGGACGCGCGTCTTCGTCGGGAGTGTCGCCCTGACGCGGCTCCGGGCGGGACCCCGGCCGAAGATCCGGCGCCACGCCGTCGTTGGCCAGCGGGCGCGGGGCGCGATCGGCGCACCCGGCTGAACGTCCGGGGCCGAAGTGTCGGTGCTCGCGACGGAGGTACGCACGCTGTCGAGCGATGACCGTGTCCGGTTTCGAGACCGGCCTGTTCGATTTCGAAACGCGTCCGGGAAGACCGGGGCCGTGACTGCGTAACCCGCTGATTGGCGGGCGGAACCACGTTGGCACGTTCCGTGCTCCTTCTGGCCCATGGATTTTCCACGCGACGACCTGAAACGAGCCCGCGTACGCCGGCGATGGCTGATAGGTACCGTGACGCTGCTCCTCACCGCATCGGTCAGCGCCGCGATCCTGCGCCTCGGGCCACCGGAGCCCACGGTCGCGCGCGCCAGCCTCTGGATGGATTCGGCGAAGCGGGGCGACATGCGACGCGACGTCCGCGCCGACGGCGTCTTGTCTCCAAAAGAGATTCGCTGGGTCACTGCGGCGACGTCCGCGAGCGTCGAGCGGATCCTCGCGAAGCCGGGATCCGAGGTCGCCGCCGATACGATCCTGATGGAACTCGCGAGTCCCGAGGCGGTTGAGCAGCTCGACAGCGCCCGGGCCGCCGTCGCGGCGGCGCGGGCCGACCGCGCCGCGAAGCGCATGGCCGCCGAGAGTCTCCTGCTCGACCAGAAAGCGGCCACCGCCCAGATCCGAACGGCGCTCGCGCTCGCCCGCAGCCGGGTCGCGGCCAGCGAGAAGCTCGCGCGGGAGGGTGTCGTCGCGGCCCTCACGTTCCAGGAATACCGCCTCACGGCGGATCAACAGCAGGAACTGCTGGGGATTGCCGAGGAGCGTGCCGAGACCCTGCAGCGGACGCTCGAGGCGCAGATGCAGGCCGAGCAGGCCCGCGTCGACCAGCTGCAGAATGCCTACGCGTTGCGTGCGGCGCAGGCCGCGGCGTTGCGCGTCAGAGCGGGCACCGCCGGTGTGCTGCAGTCGGTCGCCGTCCAGGCTGGCCAACAGGTTCCGGGCGGCGCGAACCTGGCCCGGGTCGCAGAACCCGGCGAACTGCGGGCAGAGCTGCAGGTCGCCGAGACCCAGGCGAAGGAACTGTCGGTCGGCCTGCGCGTGTCGGTCGACGTGCACAATGGCCTGGTCGAGGGCCGCATCGAACGCGTGGCGCCCGCCGTGCTCAAGGGAAACGTCCAGGTCGACGTGGAACTTCTCGGGCCGCTGCCGGCGGATGCGCGCGCCGACATGAGCGTCGAAGGAACCATCGAGATCGAGAAGCTGGTAAACGTCCTCTTCGTGCCACGTCCGGCCGCGGCGGTGCCGAACTCCCGCGGCAGCCTCTTCCGCCTGACGGCGGACGGCTCGTCCGCGACGCGGACCGCCGTGCGCTTTGGCCGTGCCTCCATCGCGTATGTCGAAGTTGCCGAGGGCCTGGCTCCCGGCGATCGCGTCGTCCTGTCGGATACTTCAGCCTGGGACGGATCCGAACGGATCCGCCTGCGGTAGTCGAGCCATCGGAGTGAACCCCGTCATGACTGCACCTGCCGCCGCTCCGGCGGATACCCTCATCCGACTGAGCGGGGTCGAGAAGGTCTTCGTCACCGACGAGATCGAGACGCACG